>NZ_LIQY01000441.1 GCF_001418495.1 Streptomyces pathocidini
CGCGGGATCCCGCGCCTGGCCTTCCTGCTGGCCGTCACCGCCCTCATGCTCGTCCCGCTGTACGTACTGGTGGTCAACGCGTTCAAGGAACAACAGGACATCCTCGCCGACCCGTTCGGCCTCCCCGCCGACGGGCCGACCCTGGAGCACCTCGCCAAGGTCTTCAGCAACCCGCAGTTCGACATCGTGCAGGGCTACGCGGTGACACTGCTGTTCGTCGTCTGCGTCAACGTGCTGTCCGTGGCCCTGGCCGGACCCGCCGCGTACGTCATCGCGCGCAGCGCCCGCCGCCGCTACCGGGCCCTGATGGTCTTCTTCCTGGCCGGCACGTTCATCCCCAGCCAGGTGCTCGTCATCCCGGTCGTCTACGTCCTCAAGACCTTCGGCCTCATGGGCACCATCCAGGGGTTCGTACTCTTCGAGACCGTCCTGACCCTGCCGTTCTCGATCTTCCTGTACGCCGGGTACATCGCCACCATCCCCAAGGAGCTCGACCAGGCGGCGGCCGTGGACGGAGCGGGCCGCATGCGGACCTTCTGGCGCATCGTCTTCCCGCTGATGCGCCCGGTCGTCGCCACCATGGTCATCCTCAACACCTTCTCGGTGTGGAACGACTTCGTGAACCCCCAGATCATCCTCGGCCCCGGCAGCGGCCTGCACACCGTCACCACCGGCGTCTACGCGGCCGTCAGCCAGTACTCCACCGACTACACCGTCGTCTTCCCGACCCTCCTGCTGGCCGTTGCCCCCCTGCTCGTGTTCTTCGTGTTCATGCAGCGCCACATCATCAGCGGCCTGACGGCCGGGTCGACCAAGAGCTGACGAGAGGGAGAGATGACGGAAGCCCAGAGCCCGCCGCCACGCGTCACCGCCACCGTCCCCCTGGGGACCCCGCCCGCCTGGGCCGTACTGCAGCGCCGGCTCTTCGACGCGCTCGACCAGGCCTGGCGCGCCTTCGCCGGCCGCTACTGCGAACCCGACGGGCGGCTGCGCTACGGCGGCCCGGCCGCCAGCCGGGACGGCGCCGACGACTTCTACGAGGCCTTCTTCAACTGGCCTGTCCTCTACCAGCTGGGCGGCGCCGACGACCTCCTGGACGCCTGCAAGCACTACTGGACCGGTGTCACCGCCCAGCTCACCGAACTCGGCTACGTGGTCGACGAGTTCGAGCGCGGCTACGACTGGTTCCACATGGGCGAGTCGATGCTCCTCTTCTACGGCATCTGCGCCGCAGACCCCGCCGATCCCCTCTTCCGCGAGCGCGCCCACCGCTTCGCCGAGCTGTACCTCCCCGGCTCCCCGGCCGGGAACTACGACCCGCGGCACCGCGTCATCCGCGCCCCGCACAACGGAGCCGGCGGCCCCCGCTACGGCCTCAACGACGAATGGGCCTCCTACGGCGCCGACCTGGCCGTCATGCGGACCTACGGGCTCCCGCTGCGCGACCTGCCCGGCATCACCCGCTGGGACGACCTCGCCGATCCGGGCAACGCCCGCCGCATGGGCGCCGCCATGAGCGAACGGCTCGGCCGCGGCGACACCGCCGTGAACCTCGCCGCCACCAGCCTCGCCACCAACGCCTGGCTCTACGACCACGACGACCGCCACCGCGACTGGGCGCTGGAGTACATCGCCGCCTGGCAGGAGCGCGCCGACGCCAACGGCGGCGTCCTCCCCGACAACGCCGGCCCCTCCGGCCGGGTCGGGGAGCTGCACGGCGGCCGGTGGTACGGCGGCAACTACGGCTGGAGCTGGCCGCACGGCATCTACAGCGTCGGCAACTCCGCCGTCGTCGCCGCCGTCAACAGCGTGCTGCTCACCGGCGGGACCAGCCGGCTCGCCATCGGCCGCGGCCCACTGGACGCCGTTTACGCGCGGGCCGTGCACGCCGCCGTCGCCGACACCGAGATGAGCATCAGCGACCGCTGGCACGCCGAACTCGGCGAGGACGTGGACCGCCCCACCATGCTTGTGCCCAACCGGCACCACGACACCGGGTGGTTCGACCACCAGCCGCCCCAACTCGGCCTGCCCGTATGGCTGTGGCACGTGGGCCAGGCCGAGGAGGACCGCGACCGCGTCGAGCGGCTGCGCAAGGCCGCCGGCTACGACTGGCGCACCGTGCGCGCCTTCCGCAACAAGGAGGAGGCCGGGCACGAGGCGCCCTGGCTGGAGTACCTGCGCGGGGAGAACCCCGACTACCCGGCCGCCATGCTCGCCACCGCCCTCGGGCAGGTGGAGCGGCGCATGGCGCTGATCGACGCGGACACCTCCGACCCCGCCGACTTCAACATCCACCACTGGCAGCGCCTCAACCCCGTGCTCACCGAGGCCCTGCTCCAGCTGGCCACCGGCACGCCCCAAGTCCTCTACAACGGCGGCCTGCTGCCCACCCGCCTCGCCTACCACGACCCGGACCGCGGCCGCCCCGGGCTGCCACCCGACGTCGCCGCCCTCGTCGACACCGTCGGCCCCGACCGAACGGGCGTGGAGCTGGTGCACACCGGCCTCAGCGGGACCCGTACGGCGGTCGTCCAGGCCGGGGCGTTCGGCGAGCACCGCATCGAGACGGCCCTGATCACCACCGGCGGGGCCGGCTACCCCGGCGACCCGCGCGCGTACACCGCCCCCGAGGCTGCCACCGCCACCCGCGAAGTGCCCGTCGGCGGGCCCCGGTTGACGGTCGAGCTGCCACCCGGCCGGCGCATCCGGCTGGACCTGCGGCTCACCCCGTACGCCTACCGGCCCGCCCACCAGCCAACCGGCGCCCGCCCATGACCGGGCTCCGCACCCCCGTGACCCCGCCGCCACACCAGGCCAGAACCGGCGCACCGCCAGAGCCTGCCCCGACCGTGAGGAGACCGCCAGTGGACGACGAACCCGTGTGGGAGCTGCCCGTACGCGGTGAAGCACCCGAGCGCGCCGACACCGAACTCGTACGGCGGCTGGCCGGCGTCTCGTCGGCCACCGCCTGCGCCAAGCTGCACGGCCAGGGCATCCGCCGCACCTTCGTCTCCGGGCCCCGCCCCCTGACGGCCGGGCAGAAGATCGCCGGACGGGCCCGCACCCTCCAGTTCATGCCGCAGCGCGAGGACATCGCCTCCGGACTCGGCCAGGAGTACGTGGAGCGCCACACCGCCCTGTGGGCCGTCCTGGAGGAGATCGAACCCGGCGACGTGCTCGTCGTCGAGGCCTACGGCTCCGCGCACACCGGCTGCTTCGGCGACATGCTGGTCCGCTACTTCCAGCAGAAGGGCGGCGCCGGGATCGTCGTCGACGGCCGCATCCGCGACGCGCCCCGCGTGCGGGAGACCGGCGTGCCCATCTGGTCGACCGGCGTGACCCCGCACTACGCCTCGCAGGCCGAACTCTTCCCCTGGGCCTACGACGTGCCCATCGCCTGCGGCGGGGTGCTCGTACTCCCCGGGGACCTGGTGGTCGCCGACGACGACGGCCCGGTGGTCGTGCCCAAGGCCCGTGCCGAGGACGTCATCGCGGCCGCGCGCGAACACGAGCAGTGGGAGCGCTTCAGCCGCTCCCGGATTGAGGAAGGAGGGGCGTTGGCCGACTACTACCCCCTCACCGCCGACACCCGCGCCGAGTACGAGCGGTGGCGCGGACAGAAGACGAGCTGACCCGAGCGGGCACACCCCCGGCCGGAGCGGCCGGACGCCCCCCCCACAGGACAGGCCCGCAGTTCGACGGAGGCAAGGAGGCCCCGTGTTCCGCAGCACCCGCAGACTCAGCACCCCCCAGTCCAGAATCACTCTCCTCGCCATGAGCGCCCTGCTGCTCACCGGCGGCGCGACGTTCCCCGCGGACTCCGCCACCGCCGCGGCAGAGTGCACACCGAAGGAGTTCTTCGTCGCGCCCGACGGCAGCGACCGGAACAAGGGCACCAAGGACTCCGCCTGGCGGACCATCGAGCACGCCCGCGACCACATACGCGACAAGGGTCTCAACAGGTCGATGCGCTGCGACGTCGTCGTCAACCTGCGCGCCGGCGACTACCCGGTCGCGAAGACCGTCGACTTCGACGACCGCGACTCCGGCAGCGGCGACCACGACGTGGTCTACCGCAGCTACGACGGCCCCGGCAAGGCGCGCCTCCAGGGCGCCAAGCCGGTCACCGGCTGGAAGGAGTACAAGGACGGCATCTACGAGGCCAAGGTCGACAAGCCGGTCTACACCCTCTTCGAGGACGGGCAGCGCGCGACGGTCGCCCGCTACCCGAACCGCAAGACGGAGACCGAGTGGGGGCCGTACCTGATCTCGACCATCCCCGAGCCGGAGAAGGAGGCCGTACGCCGGTGGCTGTGGACCGAGCCCGGTGTCCTGAAGCCGGAGTGGGACCTGGACCACGACGACGCGTCCGTCTTCGTCTGGTCCGGCGGCAGCTGGAACTGGTTCAACGACGTCGTGCCGATCAGGGACGTGGACGAGGCGAAGGACCAGATCTCCCTCAAGTACCAGACCCGCTACGCCATGATGAACAGCCGCAGCGGCTCCCGGTTCTTCCTCCAGAACTCGCTCGACTTCCTCGACCAGCCCGGTGAGTGGTACATGGACGACGAGGCGAACACCGTCTACTACAAGCCGCGCGGCGACATCAAGGACGTCAAGGTCCTCGCGCCCACGGTGAAGACGATCCTCAACGTGGCCGGTGCCTCCGCGGACCGCCGCGTCGAGAACCTCACCTTCGACGGACTCGCCTTCCAGTACAGCGACTTCGTCGACTGGTACCGCTTCGGCTGGGTCGACGACGGCGACTCCGGCTACCCGCACAAGTACCCGGAGTACGACCGGCAGATCGAGATGCCGCGGAACCGCTTCGGCGCCATCACCGTCACCAACAGCCGTGACATCACGCTGAAGGGGACGCACATCTCCGACACCGGCTACCACGCCGTCTACGCGCTCTTCGCCAACGAGGGGCTCACCGTCCGCGACAGCCTGCTGGAGAACATCGGCGGCGACGGCATCAAGGTCGAGGGCGGCTACCCCGGCGAGGGCGACATCTCGCACGGCCACCTGTTCACCAACAACTACTTCTACCACTACGGCGAGTTGCTGCCGGGTGACGCGGCGGGCGTCGAGCTGATGAACACCAGCCGCAACGAGGTGAGTTACAGCCACTTCAAACACAGCGCCCGGTACGGCGTGAGCCTCGAAGTGCGTCCCGAAGTCAAGATCGAGGACAACTACGCCCGGGGCAACACCTTCAAGTACCTGCGCATGGACGAAATGGGCCTGGACAGCAGCGAGGTCGGCGCCTTCTACACCTACGGCACCAGCAACTTCGAGCCGCACAAGATCGACAATCACGCCGAACAGATCCTCATCGGCGACGTCATCAACGACCCCTCGGTGCCCGACCGGGATTCGACCCGCGGCGTCCACATGGACAACGGGGGCTGCAGCTTCAGCTTCAAGAACATCGAGGTCGGCGAGGTTCTCGACGACAAGTACCAGGGCCCCCAGGACCCGAGTCCAGAAGAGCCGTGCAACACCATCGAGAACGCCAACTGGAAGGACGGCTTCGACACCTCGAAGATGGAGTACGACAAGATCGGCGTTCTGGACTCCTTCCCCTACGCGGTCCCGGGCGGGGAGAGGCGATGACCGAGCTGCGCGGGCTCACCTGGGACCACCCGCGCGGCTACGGCCCGCTGGAGGAACTGGCCCGCCTCGACGACGCCGTGCCGCCCGGCTGCGAGACGGTGGGCCGCCCGCTGCGCTGGGACCGGCAGCCGCTCAGCGGCTTCGAGTCGGCCCCCATCGCGGACCTCGCGGACGGCTACGACATCCTCGTCGTCGACCACCCGGGCCTCGGCACCGCCCTGGCGTCCGGCTGCCTCGTGCCGCTGGACACCCTGTTCGACCCGGCGGAGCTGAAGAACTGGCGGGAGGCCGCTGTCGGCGCCTCGTACGACAGCTACGTGCTGGACGGCCGGACCTGGGCGCTGCCGCTGGACGCGGCGGCCCAGGTCGCGGCCGCCCGGCCCGACCTGCTGGAAGGGCGGCCGCTGCCCCGCACCTGGCAGGAGGTGCGCGCGCTGTCCCGTACGGTCCCCGTCACGCTCTGCCTGGGCGGGCCGCACGCCTTCCTCACCTTCTCCTCGCTCTGCCTCGCGCAGGGCGAGGAGCCCGCCAGGAGCGGGGCCGAGGAGTACGTCTCCCGCGAAACCGGCCTGCCCGCCCTGGAGTCGATGGCCGAGCTGGCCCCGCGCGGGGGCGGTCACGTCGCCGCGCTGAACCCGATCGGCGTCCTGCGGGCCATGGCGAACGCGGGCGGCCCCGCGTACTGCCCGCTGGTGTACGGCTATGTCACCTACACCCGGGCCGGACCGTATCCGCTGGCCTTCGGCGACGCCCCGGCCTGGCGGCCGGGCGGGCGGCCCGGCAGCGTCCTCGGCGGCGCCGGGCTTGCCGTCTCCGCCCGCAGGGCCGGGGACCCGGCCGTACGGGACGCCGTCCGCGACCACCTGCGGCGGCTGCTCGCCGAGCCGGTGCAGTGCGAGCTGTTCCCGGTGACCGGCGGGCAGCCCGCCGCCCGCGCCGCCTGGACCGACCCCTGGACCAACGAGCGGTGGAACGGCTTCTACCGCGACACCCTCGCCACCGTCGAGAACGCCTGGGTACGCCCCCGCTGGCCCGGCTACCCCGCCTTCCAGACGGCCGCCTCGCACCTCCTGCGCGAAGGCCTCACCGAAGGCGCCCCGCACCGCGATCTGCTGGACGCCCTGGACGCGCGCTACCGCGAGGCGGTGCGTGACGCCGACCGGTCGCCGCAACCGCACCACAGCCACTGAACTCCGCACCGCAGTCACTGAACCCTGCACCGCCCCGAGACGTGGGAGCCGCGTTATGCCCGAACTGCCCAGACGTACCGTCCTCGCCGCCGCCGGAGCGGGCGCCGCGGCCACCGCCCTGCCCGCCGCGGCGGCCCATGCCGCCGTCCCGCCCGAGCCCGCAGCGGGGACCGGCTCGGGCAGCGGCGGCAACCCCATGCGGCTGTGGTACCGGCGCCCCGCCGAGGAGTGGCTGGAGGCACTGCCCATCGGCAACGGGCGCATCGGCGCCATGGTGTTCGGCGGCACTGCCGCCGAGCGGCTCCAGCTCAACGAGGACAGCCTGTGGGCCGGCGGCCCGCACGACTACACCAACCCCGAGGCCCTGGAACACCTCCCCGAGATACGCCGCCTGGTGCTGGAGGGGAAGTGGAACCAGGCCCAGCAGCTGGTCGACGCCCACTTCATGGGCCGCCCCTCCGAGCAGATGCCCTACCAGGTCCTCGGCGACCTCCACCTCGCCTTCCCCGAGGCGGGCGAGGCCACCGAGTACGAGCGTGAGCTGGACCTGGAGACCGCGACCACCCGGGTGTCCTACCTGCGCGGGGGAGTGCGCTTCACCCGCGAGGCGTTCGCCAGCACCCCCGACCAGGTCGTGGTCGTGCGCCTGACCGCGGACAGTCCGGGTGCCCTCACCTTCACCGCGAGCTTCACCACCCCGCAGAAGGCCACGGGGTCGGCGGCGGACGACCGTACGATCGCGCTCGACGGCGTCAGCGGCGACTGGCAGGGCCTCACCGGATCCGTGCGCTTCCGCGCGCTCGCGCGGGCTGTCGCCGAGGGCGGGCAGGTGCGGACCGCCGGGGGAGAGCTGACGGTCGAAGGGGCCGACGCGGTCACCCTGTTCGTCTCGATGGCCACCAGCTACAACAACTACCTCGACGTCAGCGCCGACCCGGCCGCCCGTGCCCGCCGCCATCTGGACCCGGCCGCTGCCAAGCCGTACACCCTGCTGAAGCACCGCCATGTCGAGGACTACCGGCGGCTGTTCGCGCGCGTCGGCCTCGACCTGGGCACCTCCGACCGCGTCGCGCTGCCCACCGACGAGCGCGTCGGGCTCTTCCGCGACGGCGGCGACCCCCAACTGGCCGCCCTCTACTTCCAGTACGGCCGCTACCTGCTGACCTCCAGCTCCCGCACCCCGGGCCAGCCCGCCAACCTCCAGGGCCTGTGGAACGACAGCATGACCCCGGCCTGGGAGTCCAAGTACACCGTCAACATCAACTTCGAGATGAACTACTGGCCGGCCGGGTCCCAGCACTCGGCGAGGTTGGCGGGCCCGGCCG
>NZ_LIQY01000442.1 GCF_001418495.1 Streptomyces pathocidini
CCGGCTGCGGGTGGAGGCGGCCCGCGCGTCGGACCAGTGGGAGTTCTCCACGGCCACCGACACGGCCTGGTCCTTCGGTTCCGGGTCGGGCGACGGACTGCTGCCGCTGATCCAGCTGGACTACGGGGTGCCGGTCGACGCCGGGAACCGGGTGGCCCGTTCGCCGCGGGTCGAGCTGGGTGTCACGGCCCGCCACCAGGACGGGGCGGACGGCGCGCGGATCGCGGGCATGCGGCTGTGGACGTCGTACGACGACGGGGCGCACTGGACGGAGGTAACCGGCCGCAAGGGCTCGCACAGCGGATCCTTCACCTTCCGCGCCGACCACATGCGGGCGGCCGCGGGGGGCCGCGTCTCGCTCCGCGTACGGGCCTGGGACGCCGCGGGGAACGAGGTCGAGCAGAAGGTGGTGCGGGCGTACGGTCTGAGGTGAGTGCGGAGTCGGGCCGGGGCGTGCGCAGTTCGGCGCCCCGGCCCGGCGCCCGGCGGGGGTCAGATCCAGTCGCGGCGGGCGGCCTGCCACGCCAGTTGCATGCGGGTGGCCGCGCCGGCCAGCTCCATCAGGTGCTGGATCCGGCGCTGGACCGTGCGGCGGCTCACCCCCATCTGGCTGGCGATCGCCTTGTCCGCGATGCCCGCGACCAGCAGCGAGAGGAGGTGCCGGTCAGCGGCGGTCAGCTCGGCCGCGTCGCCCGCCGTGCTGCCGAGGCTTCCCGAGGCCGTCACGTGCAGCGGCACCGCGATCTCCCAGTACCGTTCCGCGAGCGCGACCAGGGCGTCGAGCAGGCTGCTCGACCGCACCAGGGCCGCCGTGATCTCCTCACCGGCCCCGGCGGGCCCGCCCGGCACCAGCGGGCACAGGGCGACGGACCGGTCGGCGACGGCCAGGCGCAGCGGGAGCTCCGGCACCGTACGGGCGGTCTCCCCGGCCCGTATGCCGTCCGCCACGTTGTCGACGGCGCCCGGGTCGTCGAAGAACGCCCGCTCGTAGACGACGCGGTAGCGGACTCCCCTGGCCAGCGCGTCGTACTCGGCGCGGTTGCTGCCCGAGGGCACGGCCACGTACTGGGCCTTGCAGAACCACAGCAGCTCATGGCGCGCGTCGTCCTGGATCTGCCGTAGGCAGCGCTGGAGGGCCTCCGCTCCGGTGATCACCTCGATGAGCTGGTCGGCGCGGCGCCGGCGGACGTTGCCGCGGTAGGTCTCCATGAGGTCGGTGACGGCGGCGCGGGCCTGGTCGATCGCCGCGGCGCGGCGGCGCAGGCCGGGGAGGATCGCCACATCGGGCGGGGTGGCGGCGAAGCGGCCGTCCGGCACCGCGGTGGCCAGCCCCTGGCGTTCGAGCGCGGCCAGTATCCGCCGCGCCTCCGGCGGGCCCAGGTCCGACCGGGCGGCCACGTCCTCGGCGGACCCGCCGCCCAGGGCCACGAGCGCCCGGTATCCGCTCTCCTCCGCGACCGTCAGGCCGGCGGCCTCCAAGGTCACAGCACCCTCCCCCACCACGGTTTTCCGCCCCTGCGGGCATCCTAGGCGGAGGCCGCTGCGGACGGCGGTGAGCGGTGCCTGTTCACGCCGGGCGACCGTGTCGGCGCCGGTCAGGGCGTCGCCGGCCGTCTCTCGGGAATCCGTACGGCGCCGTGCCGGTCGGCGTGCGCAGGACGGCCGTCCGCCGCCGCGTCAGGAGAGGACCGACCGGACGGCCTCGGCCGAGCGGCCCACCATGGCCGGGTTCCGTCGTCCGTCGCCACCAGCGTTGATCGCTCGCAGCGCATCGCAGATACTTCGTCCTGGCAGCGGTCCTGCGGCATCGGCCTCCTGTCGATCCGGTCGGGTTGGGAGAGACACCGTGTTCTATTACGTCCTCAAGTACGTGCTGCTGGGGCCGCTGTTGCGGGTGTTGTTCCGGCCGCGGATCGAGGGGCTCGAGCACGTGCCCGCGGAGGGGGCGGCGATCGTCGCGGGGAACCATCTGTCGTTCTCCGACCACTTCCTGATGCCCGCGATCCTGCCGCGCCGGATCACCTTCCTCGCCAAGGCCGAGTACTTCACGGGCCCCGGCATCAAGGGCCGGCTGACCGCGGCGTTCTTCCGCAGCGCGGGCCAGATCCCGGTGGACCGCTCGGGCCGCAACGCCGCCCAGGCCGCGATCACCGAGGGGTTGGGGGTGCTGTCCAAGGGCGAGCTGCTCGGCATCTACCCCGAGGGCACCCGCTCGCACGACGGCCGGCTCTACAAGGGCCGGGTCGGGGTGGCCGCGATGGCGCTCAGGGCGGGGGTGCCGGTGGTGCCGTGCGCGATGGTCGGCACCTTCGAACTCCAGCCGCCGGGGCGGGTCCTGCCCCGCCTGGGCCGGGTGACCATCCGCTTCGGCAAGCCGATCGACTTCTCCCGTCACGAGGGCTTGGCTGATGAGCGCGCGGCGCTGCGGGCGGTCACCGACGAGATCATGTACGAGATCCTGCGCCTGTCCGGCCAGGAGTACGTCGACCGGTACGCGCCCGAGGTCAAGGCGGAGATGGAAGAGGCGGCCCGCGCGGCGAAGGCGGCCGGACGGAAACGCTGACGGGCGGAACGGTCGCTGCGGGAAACGGTCACTGCCGGAGACGGTCACGGCGGGAAACCCCCACGGTGGGGTGGGACGCGTGCGCCCCACCCCACCGTCTCCGCTACAGCACCACGGGCCTTGCAGCCCTGTAGGCCTTACGGCACTGCGGGCAAGTCGGCCGCTGCCGTCGAACTGGCCGCCGCCTCGGCCGACTTGGCGCTCTTGGCCTCCGGCTTCGGGGTGGTGTGCGGCGCGCACGTCACGTCGTACGCGTCGACCGCGCCCTTGAGCAGGTACGCGTCCACGCGCTCGTTGATGCAGGGGTTGACCAGACCGGTGACGCCGTGGGAGCCGGCGTCCCGCTCGGTGATCAGCCGGGATCCGGCCAGCCGGCGGTGGAGTTCGACCCCGCCCTCGTACGGGGTCGCGGCGTCGCGCTCGGACTGGACGATGAGGACCGGCGGCAGGCCCTTGCCGGCGCGGACCTCCAGCGGGGTGTGCTGGGGGCCGGACCAGGTGGCGCAGGGCAGGTTCATCCAGGCGTTGGACCAGGTGAGGAACGGGTGGTCGCGGTGGAGCCGGGTGTTGTCCCAGTTCCACCTGGCCCAGCTGGTGGGCCACTTGGCGTCGGCGCACTCGACGGCGGTGTAGACCGCGTTGCCGTTCTCGGCGGCCCGGTTGCCCGCGGTGTCGGACAGGTCGGGGCCCGCGGCGTCCACGAGCGCCTGCCGGTCACCGGCGAGGTAGGCGCTCCACACGCTCGCGACCGTGGTCCACGACGAGTCGTAGTACGGCGCGCTCTGGAAGAAGCCGAGGAGTTCGGCCGGTCCGACGACGCCGCCGATCGGCTCGCGCTTGGCAGCCGCGCGCAGCTTCTCCCACTGCTCCTGGACCTTCTGCCGGGTGTCGCCGATGTGGTAGGCGGCGTCGTTCCGCGCCACCCAGGCCTGCCAGTCCTGCCAGCGGGTCTCGAAGGCCACGTCCTGGTCGAGGTTGGCCTCGTACCAGATCTTCTCGCGCGAGGGGTTGACCACGCTGTCCACGATCATGCGGCGCACATGGGTCGGGAAGAGCGTCGCGTAGACCCCGCCGATGTACGTCCCGTAGGAGACGCCGAGGTAGTTGAGCTTCTTCTCGCCGAGCGCGGCCCGGATGACGTCGATGTCGCGCGCGGTGTTCGGGGTGGTCAGGTGCGGAAGCATGTCGCCGCTGCGCTCGGCGCACCCGTCGGCGTACTCCTTGGCCAGCTTGCGCTGCGCGAGCTTGTCGGCCTCGCTGTCGGGTACGGGGTCGAGCTTGGGGGCCTTGACGAACTCCTGCGGATCCGCGCAGGAGATGGGGGCCGAGCGGCCGACGCCGCGGGGGTCGAAGCCCACGAAGTCGTAGGCCTTGGCGGTCTTCTCCCACAGCGGGTTCTTGGTGGTGACCCGGAGCGGGAAGCGCATGCCGGAGCCGCCGGGGCCGCCGGGGTTGTAGAGGAGCGCGCCCTGGCGCTCACCCGCGGTGCCGGTGCTCGCGATCCGGTCGACGGCGAGCTTGATGGTGCGGCCGTCGGGCTTGGCGTAGTCGACGGGGACGGTGACGTAGCCGCACTGGATGGGCTGGGGGAGCGCCCAGTCGGCCGGGCAGTCCTTCCAGTCGATGCCCTGGCGGGCGGCGCGGACGGCGGCGCGCTCCACACCGCGCGCCTCGGCTTCGGCGGACGGTCCGCCGACCGGCGTTGCGCCGCCCGACAGGGCACTGCCCGACAGGCCGCCGCCGGACGGCTGTTGCCCGGCGGCGCCGGCGGACGGGGCGGCGATGGCGCCCACTATCAGCGCGCCCGCTATCAACGCCCCGGCGGAGCCGAGCACTCTGGTGCGTCTCACGTTGGTTCCCCCCTGGCGGGTCGGATCGGTACGCCGCTTTTGGCGACGATGATCACAGTTCCTGTAGGGGGATCCTTCCGCCTCCGCGGCGGTGAACGGTAGATCGCAGCGGCGATTCTTTACCAAGCTCTTTACCGAGCCTCGACGTACGGGCGCTCTCCCGCTGACGGTCCGTCCGCTCCACTCGGCCGCCGTTCCCTCTACCCGGCCGCCAACTCGGCTGCCGCGTCGAGGAGTCGGCGCAGGCGGAGGGCGTCGGGTGCCACGGCGGTGGCCAGGACGGCCGGCCCGGCGAGCGGGGCGAGGACGGCTTCGCCTTCGGACGGGCAGCGGCCGAGGACCCGTACGTCGAGGGGCCTCTCCTCGAATGCCGGGTCGGTGACGAGCAGGTGACCGGCAGCACGATGGCCGGCGAGTACGGCAGGGCCGTCCCAGCCTGGCGCGCCGGGGCCGTACGCGGTCTCCTGGTCGAGGAGGAGCCGGCCGGCGCGGCGCACGGTGAGGCGGGTGGTGAGGCGTCCGGGGTGCTCGCCGGTGCGGCCGAGG
>NZ_LIQY01000443.1 GCF_001418495.1 Streptomyces pathocidini
CCCGACCAGCGGCCCCCGTTGCTCCCCCCGCCCTCAGGCGACCAACTCGCCGAAGGACTCCTCCTCGTCGCGGCCGAAGCTCAGGGCCTCGTCCTCGCGCAGCCGGCGCAGGGAGCGCCAGATGCTGCTCTTGACCGTGCCGACGCTGATGTCGAGGATCTCCGCGATCTCCGGGTCCGTACGGCCCTCGTAGTAGCGCAGGACGAGCATCGTGCGCTGGGTCTCGGGGAGCCGGGCCAGCGCCTGCCACAGCACGGCGCGCAGCTCGGTGCCGCGCATCGCGTCCTGCTCGCCCACGACCTCGGGCAGTTCCTCGGTCGGGTACTCGCTGACCTTGCGCCGGCGCCAGGCGCTGATGTGCAGGTTCGTCATGGTGCGGCGCAGGTAGCCGCCGATGGCCGCCTTGTCCGCGATCCGGTCCCAGGCGCGGTAGGTGGAGAACAGCGCGCTCTGGAGCAGGTCCTCGGCCTCGTACCGGTCACCGGTCAGGTGGTACGCGGTGGCGTACAGCGAGGCGCGGCGCTCGCGGACGAAGGCGGTGAACTCGGCCTCCGACACGCCCTCCCTCTCGGCGGCGGAGGCAGAAGTGGAGGCGGAAGCGGGGGCGGGGGCCGGGGTCTGCGCCTCCGGCTGAGCCGCCGTCGACCCGGGGTCCGCGAGCCGGACCGCGTCGATGACGTGGGGATCCCCCCAGCGGTAGCCGGGGGAATACGGCGGACGCTGGCGCCCCACCCGGGGGCCGTACGCGGCGCGGGGATGCGTCGGCGTGTGCAGACGCGTGACAACTGCGCTGGTCGTGGCCTTGTGCAGTGTGTTCATCTCGCGCCCCCCTCGGTGGAGTGATGCAAACCGTCTTCGCGTGCAGTCCGGGCCGTCGTACTCCCCGGTGCCAAAAACACTGCCGGGCCAGTTTCATCACGCTGTCCTCCAACTGTCACAGCCGTGTCACAGGGGAGCGGATCGCACGGCATGCACCGGTTGGTCGAACTCTCGGCGGTCTTTGCGCCAGAATGACCACCGTGCCTTTCCTGTTGCTGATCGAGGACGATGACGCCATCCGTACGGCCCTCGAGCTGTCCCTGTCGCGCCAGGGCCACCGTGTCGTGGCCGCCGCGACGGGCGAGGACGGCCTGAAGCTGCTGCGCGAACAGCGGCCCGACCTGATCGTGCTGGACGTGATGCTGCCCGGCATCGACGGGTTCGAGGTGTGCCGCAGGATCCGGCGCACCGACCAGCTGCCGATCATCCTGCTGACCGCGCGCAGCGACGACATCGACGTCGTCGTGGGCCTGGAGTCGGGCGCCGACGACTACGTGGTCAAGCCCATCCAGCCGCGGGTGCTCGACGCCCGGATCCGGGCGGTGCTGCGGCGCGGGGAGCGGGAGTCCAGCGATTCGGCGGCGTTCGGCAGCCTGGTGATCGACCGTTCGGCGATGACGGTCACCAAGAACGGCGAGGACCTCCAACTGACGCCCACCGAGCTGCGGTTGCTGCTGGAGCTGAGCCGCAGGCCGGGCCAGGCGCTCTCCCGCCAGCAGCTGCTGCGGCTGGTGTGGGAGCACGACTACCTGGGCGACTCGCGCCTGGTCGACGCGTGCGTGCAGCGGCTGCGCGCGAAGGTCGAGGACGTGCCGTCCTCGCCGACCCTGATCCGCACGGTCCGCGGCGTCGGCTACCGGCTGGACGTACCGCAGTGACGGACGGCCCCCCGCAGGACTCCCCGCAGCACCCCTCGAACGACCCGCAGGACCAGCCCGGCACAAGCCCCATACGCCACCCGCGCGTACGGGGCTGGGGCGCCGTCGCGCAGCGGCTCACCAGTCTGCGGCTGCGGCTGGTCGTGGTGTTCGCGCTCGTCGCACTGACCGCCGCGGTGGCCGCCTCCGGCATCGCGTACTGGCTGAACCGGGACGCGGTGCTGACCCGCACGCAGAACGCCTCGCTCAACGACTTCCGCAAGTCCCTTGAGGACAACGCCGGTTCGCTGCCGCTGCGCCCCTCCTGCGACCAGCTCCAGGACGCGGCGAACCGGATGGCGGGCACCACCCAGCGCTACGAGGTGGTGCTGATCGACAAGGAGCAGGACGGCAGCGACTGCGCCGCGGCCTCCGACGCGAGCGTGTTCTCGCTCACCCTGGTGCCCGGGTCGCTGCGGACGGCGGTGGACAAGGAGCGCCCGGCCGACGAGGGCGACGGGCTGCCGTACCACCTGTACTGGCAGCGGATCACGCACGGCGGGGACCCGTACCTGGTCGGCGGCGCGAAGGTGATCGGCGACGGGCCGACCGGCTACATGCTCAAGTCGCTGGCCTCCGAGCGCGACGACCTCAACTCGCTGGCCTGGTCGCTCGGCATCGCCACCGCGCTCGCCCTGATCGGCTCCGCGCTGCTCGCGCAGGCCGCCGCCTCGACCGTGCTGCGGCCCGTACAGCGGCTGGGCGAGGCGGCCCGGCGGCTCGGCGAGGGCAAGCTCGACACCCGGCTGCGCGTCTCGGGTACGGACGAACTGGCCGACCTCTCCCGTACGTTCAACAGCACCGCGGCCTCACTCCAGGAACGCGTCGAGGAGCTGAGCGCCCGGGAGGCGGCCAGCCGCCGGTTCGTCGCCGACATGTCGCACGAGCTGCGGACCCCGCTGACCGCGATCACCGCCGTGACCGAGGTGCTGGAGGAGGAGGCCGACAGCCTCGACCCGATGATCGAGCCCGCGGTACGCCTGGTGGTGACCGAGACCCGGCGCCTGGGGGACCTGGTGGAGAACCTGATGGAGGTCACCCGCTTCGATGCGGGCACGGCCCGGCTCGTCCTGGACCACGTGGACGTGGCCGACCAGGTGACGGCCTGCATCGACGCGCGGGCCTGGCTCGACGCGGTCGAACTCGACGCCAAGCGCGGCATCATGGCCCGCCTCGACCCGCGGCGCCTCGACGTCATACTCGCCAACCTGATCGGCAACGCCCTCAAACACGGCGGCTCGCCGGTGCGCGTGGCGGTCCGCACCGCCGCGGAGGGCACACCGAAGGCCGAGTTGGTGATCGAGGTGCGCGACCACGGCCCCGGGATCCCGGAGGACGTGCTGCCGCACGTCTTCGACCGCTTCTACAAGGCCAGCGCCTCCCGGCCGCGCTCCGAGGGCAGCGGCCTGGGCCTGTCCATCGCGCTGGAGAACGCGCACATCCACGGCGGCGACATCACCGCCGCCAACTCCCCCGAGGGCGGCGCCGTGTTCACCCTCCGGCTGCCGCTGGACGCCTCCCGGCTGACGGACGACCCGGACGACGCCGTGGACGCCGTGGAGGACTCCACTGACGGCGGCGGCCCTGCTGACGGTGGCGGTCGCGCTGCTGACGACGGCGACGGCGGCGCTGCTGACGGTGGCGGTGGGCGCCACGAGGACAGCCCGCGCCGCCCGAACGGCCCGGCGAACGGAGGCACCCGATGACGCGGCGGTCCACCCCGTCCGCAGCCAGGCGGCGGGCACCGGCCACGACCCAGCGCTGCGCCGCCGTGGCCGCCACCATGGCCGTGGGCGTGCTGGCCGCCGCGGGCTGCGGCATCCGCGGCACCTCCGTGCCCGTGGACGCCGGGCCCGCGCCCTCGCGCGCCTCCTGCGAGGCCCCGCGGAGCGGTGCCGCGGACCACTCGGAGGCCGTACCGATCCGGGTCTACCTCGTGTGCAACACCCAGCTGGTGCCCGTGGACCGCGCGCTGCGGATGCCGGAGGGCCGGTTCTCCTCGGACCGGCTGGGCCTGGCCCGAGCCCTGCTGGACGAGTTGCGCGCCGAGCCGAGCGGACCCGAGCAGGACGCGGGCTTCGACAGCGACGTCCCCGCCTCGCTGGAGGTCTCCCCCGCCCGCGAGGGCGACCCCGCCGCGACCCTGCGCCTGAACCGGCTGCCGGACGAGCTGCCCTCGTACGCCCTCGGCCAGCTGGTGTGCACCTACGCGGAGACGCCCCTGGCCGCGGCCGAGGCGGCGGTCCTGCTGGGCGGCCCCGCCGACGACGAACCGCGCCGCTACCGCTGCACCGAGAGCCTGCGCGCCCACCCGGACGTAGCCCAGACCCCGGAGATGGCCCGGACTCCCGACGCGTAGACCCCAGACGCGACACAGACCCCGGCCGTAGCCCGGACCCCGGACGTGGCGCAGACCACAACCACTCCACCGGACTGACCGGGGAACCAGTAGCACGCCGGGCGGCGTCCTCCTGAGCGTGCAGCGCCATCGCCCCAACGACCGACCGACCGCCCGATCCCGCGCGACAGGACTCGTACTCCTCGCCGCGTATCTCCTGTTCGTCGGCTGGCTCACGCTGCGCCCCCGCTACGTGCCGTGGGTCCCGGCCGCGAACCTCCACCCGTTCGCGACGGTCCGCGCGGAGCTGGCGGAGGGCCCCTGGCACGCCCTGCTCCAACTCGGCCCCTCGCTGCTGCTGCTGGCCCCGCTCGGGGTGCTGCTGCCGATGGTCACGGGCCGGCTGTGGGGCGGGCTGCTGGGGTCACTCGCGCACACCGTGTCCTCGGGCGCGATGGTGTCGCTGGCCATCGAGCTGCTCCAGACCGACGTGCCGGGGCGCACGCTCGACGTGGACGTGCTGCTGCTGAACACCGCCGGAGTGGCCGCCGCGCACCTGCTGCTGACGCCCCTGCTGGCCGCGCGGCTCGACGCGTGCCGCGCGGGCCAGGGCGCGGGGTGCGGTACGAGCCGGGGTTCGGGACGGGGTACGGG
>NZ_LIQY01000444.1 GCF_001418495.1 Streptomyces pathocidini
CCCGTATCCCCGGCGCGCCAGCATCCCCGCGAGACGGCGGATCCGCTTGTCGCGGTCGAGGCCCCTCGTCGAGCGCAGCTTGCGGTCGACGAGTTCCCTCGCCGTGCACTCCTCCTGCTCGGAGTCGACCTGCCCGACGGCCTCGTCGATCACCGCGGAGGCGACGCCCTTGGTCCGCAACTCCCTTGCCAGGGCGCGGCGGGCGAGGCCCCGGCTGTGGTGCCGGGACTCCACCCAGGCGTCCGCGAAGGCCGCGTCGTCGATCAGCCCGACGTCCTCGAACCGGGAGAGCACCTCCTCGGCCACGTCGTCGGGGATCTCCCGCTTCGCCAGCGCGTCCGCCAACTGCTTGCGGGTACGCGGAGTCCCGGTGAGGAGCCGCAGACAGATCGCCCGCGCCTCCTCCTCCGGGCTCCCGGACGGCGCCCCCCGCTCGGCCCTCGACGAGCCGGGGGCGCCGCCGCCCCCACCGACCGCCTCCCCACGGTCGAGCTCCTCATCGCGGCTGTCGGGCTCCCCGCGCGGATCGCCGACGACGAGCCCGCGCTGTCTCAGCCACGCCTCCGCGTCAGGCACGGCAGGATCAGCTCTTGGCTGCGGCGGCCTTGGTCGCCTTGGTGGCCTTGGCCGCGGGCGCGGGAACCGTCTTCGCCGTGGCCGCCGCCCCGTCGGCCGCACCCGCCGCGTCCGCACCGGGCTCCGCCGCCGGCGCCTCCGGCCGCACGCCGACGCCCAGCTTCTCCTTGATCTTCTTCTCGATCTCGTTGGCGAGGTCGAGGTTGTCCTTCAGGAACTTGCGGGCGTTCTCCTTGCCCTGGCCGAGCTGGTCGCCCTCGTACGTGTACCAGGCACCGGACTTGCGGATGAAGCCGTGCTCGACTCCCATGTCGATCAGACCGCCCTCGCGGCTGATGCCCTCGCCGTAGAGGATGTCGAACTCCGCTTGCTTGAAGGGCGGCGCGACCTTGTTCTTGACGACCTTGCAGCGGGTGCGGTTGCCCACCGCGTCCGTGCCGTCCTTGAGGGTCTCGATCCGGCGGATGTCGATACGGACCGAGGCGTAGAACTTCAGTGCCCGGCCACCCGTCGTGGTCTCCGGCGAACCGAACATCACACCGATCTTCTCGCGGAGCTGGTTGATGAAGATCGCGGTGGTCTTGGAGTGGTTCAGCGCGCTGGTGATCTTGCGGAGCGCCTGGCTCATCAGCCGGGCCTGGAGGCCGACATGGGAGTCGCCCATCTCGCCCTCGATCTCCGCACGCGGCACGAGCGCGGCGACCGAGTCGATGACGATGAGGTCCAGCGCACCGGAGCGGACCAGCATGTCCACGATCTCGAGAGCCTGCTCACCGTTGTCCGGCTGGGAGAGGATCAGCGAGTCCGTGTCCACCCCCAACTTCTGCGCGTAGTCGGGGTCGAGGGCGTGCTCGGCGTCCACGAAGGCCACCGTGCCGCCCGCGCGCTGGGCGTTGGCCACCGCGTGCAGGGTCAGGGTCGTCTTGCCGGAGGACTCCGGGCCGTACACCTCGACGACCCGGCCGCGGGGCAGGCCGCCGACACCGAGCGCCACGTCGAGAGCGGTCGACCCGGTGGGGATGACCTCGATGGGCTCGTTGGGCCGCTCGCCCATACGCATCACGGCGCCCTTGCCGAATTGCCGTTCAATCTGTGCGAGCGCGGCGTCGAGCGCCTTCTCGCGGTCGGTTCCTGCCATGGGCTCCACCCGGTTTGTTTGAGTCGATCGCTTCACGTCCAAGACGCTAACGCCTGCCACTGACAATGCGCCGGGGCGTCGGCCGGCCTGTGGAAAACCGAGCCGGACCACCATGAGAATGCATGTTCGATTTCGATGTCAACTGCGCCACGCGCGGCGGATCTTCGCGATCGCCGAGGCCCCCGGAGAGCGCCGCGGCCTGCCATGCACCCGCGGGTCGTCGGTCACCGCGTACCGCTTCACGTACGCCCCGAGGAAGGCCTGGAGCGTGGCCGTCGCCGGGATGGCGATCAGCGCGCCGACCGCGCCGAGCAGGGCCGTGCCCGCGATCACCGAGCCGAACGCGACCGCCGGGTGAATGTCCACGGTCTTGGCGGTGATACGCGGTTGGAGCAGGTAGTTCTCGAACTGCTGGTAGATCAGCACGAAGCCGAGCACCCACAGCGCGTACCAGGGGTTGACCGTGAAGGCCAGCAGCATCGGCAGGGCACCCGCGAGGTACGTGCCGATGGTCGGGATGAACTGCGAGACCACGCCCACCCACAGCGCCAGCGCCGTGGCATAGGGGACGCCGAGGACCTCCAGCAGGACGTAGTGCGCGATGCCGGAGATCAGCGCCATCAGGCCGCGCGAGTAGAGGTAGCCGCCGGTCTTGGCGACCGCGATCTCCCAGGCGCGCAGCACCTCCGCCTGCCGGACGGGCGGCAGCACCGAGCACAGGGCGCGGCGCAGCCGGGGGCCGTCGGCCGCGAAGTAGAAGGAGAACAGCAGCACTGTCAGGACCTTGAAGAGCCCGCCGAGCACGGTGGTCGAGATGTCCAGTACCCCGGTGGCGCTGTTCTGCATGTACTTCTTCAGCCAGTCCGAGCGCAGCAGGCTGTCCTGGATCTCGACCCGCGAAAGGCTCGTGTTGAACGAGTCGTTGACCCAGCGGATCAGCGTGTCCAGGTACTGGGGGAAGTTCTCCACCATGGTCACGATCTGGCCGGCCAGCATCGAGCCCAGCAGCGTGAAGAACCCGACCACGCAGCCGACCACACCGAGGAAGACCAACCCGGTGGCCAGGCCGCGGCGGACCCCGCGCGCGGCCATCCGGTCCACGGCCGGCTCCATGGCGAGCGCGAGGAAGAACGCGATCAGGATGTTGATCAGCAGCCCGAACAACTGATGGAAGGCCCAGCTGGCGAGTTGGAAGCAGGCGACGAGAGCGAGCGCCAGCACCATCGCGCGCGGCAGCCAGCGCGGCATCCGGTCGCCACGCGCGCGTGGCGCCGGGCCGGGCGAGGGCGGTATCTCGTCCTGAGCCGGGTCCTGGGGCACTTCCTCTGTCGCTGCCACCCGGCAAGTGTGTCCTACGGCGTCACCGTTTGTCCGGGGGGATCTCCATGGCGGTGCACACACCGCGCCATACGTCCTTGGCGCTCCACCCGGCGGACAGCGCCTGGTGCACGGTCCGGCCGCCCAGTTCGGACATCACGTGATCGCGCGCGAAGGAGTCGGCGTACGCCTCGCCGAAATAGTCCGCCATCCGCTGCCAGAAGACCGTCAACCGCATGCCCACCAGTATCCCGCCCAGGGAGTGCTGGTCGGCACTTGCCTCCGGCCGGCCCGCGATCCGCCCTACGGTCGGTGCATGGCCCGAACCCGAGCGACTCCGCTCAGCCGCGCCGAGCAGTTCGTCTGGCTCACCGCGCGCGTACTGGAGCAGCGCGTCTTCGCGCACCACTTCCCGTCCGGCTCACCTGGCTCCGGCGGCCCGGCCGGCACGGACCGGTCCCGTGCCGCGGACGCCGTCGAAACCGCGCTGGACGCGTACCGCAACGACGACGGCGGCTACGGCCACGCACTGGAGCCGGATCTGCGCGGGCCGGTCAGCCAGCCGCTGCACACCGCATACGCGCTGCGCCTGCTGGACGGGATCGGCCGGTGCGACGGGCAGCGGATCGAGCGGGTGTGCCGCTATCTGACCGGGATCTCGGGCGAGGACGGGGCGCTGCCCGCGGTGCACCCCTCGCTCCGCGGCTACCCGGCGGCGCCCTGGATCCCGGTCGTTGACGACCCGCCGAGCGCCCTGCTGGCCACCGGGCCCGTGCTGGGGTTGCTGCACCGCAACCAGGTGTGGCACGCGTGGCTCTTCCGGGCCACCGACTTCTGCTGGTCGGCCGTCGAATCCCTGGACAAGACCCATCCCTACGAGGTGAAGGCCGCCGTCGCCTTCCTCGACGGCGCCCCGGACCGGGACCGCGCGGAGGCCGCGGCCGACCGGCTCGGACGGCTCGTACGGACACAGGGGTTGGCCGTACTGGAGCCGGACCGCGCCGCGGAGTACCCGGTCCCCGCGGGCTACGCCCCGGGCGAGCACCACTACGCGCACGACTTCGCGCCGACTCCGGGGTCACTGGCCCGCCGCTGGTTCAGCGACACCGAGTTCGAACGGTCGCTGGACTTCCTGGTGACCGAGCAGCAGGAGGACGGCGGCTGGCCCATCAACTGGCGCACCTGGGCCCCGGGCACAGCCCTCGAGTGGCGCCCCATGGTGACGATCGACGCCCTGCTGACCCTGCGGGCCCACGGGCGGGTCCTGTAGGAGCGGCCCCTGGCCTGGCCCTCGCCCTGGTCGAACCCGCCCCATAGGAGCGGGTTCGACCCTCTCCCCGCATTCAGCCTCTCCCGGATTCGGCCCCTTCTGGATTCAGCCCCTCTGGAGAACGGCCTGCCCGCTCTGGAGGCCGCCTACCCGCCCAGTGCCCGGGCTCCCGCCGTGAGGAGGACGGCGACCGCGACGACCACCAGGAAGGGGGCGCGCAGGACCAGCGCGAGCGCGGCGCCCCCGAGCCCTGCCGCGCGGGCGTCCAGGGCCGGCGCGTGTCCGCCCGGCTCGCCGAAGGTCTGGATGGCGATGAGCGCGGCGAGCAGGGCGACGGGCAGCAGCGCGGCGAGCCGCTTTATCCCCGGCCGCTCCAGCGCGCCCGCGGGCACCGAAAGACCCAGCAACTTGACCAGGTAGCAGCCCGCGGCGGTGACGCCGATGGCGATCCACGTGCTCATCGCTCCCCCTCCTTATGGTCACCGGCCGCACGCTCGGAGACCGCACCTCCACGAGCCGAATCACCGCGGCCCGTACGCCGCCCGTGCAGCGCGAGCACCACGGGTGCGGCGAGCGCCGCCACGAGTACCGGCACTCCGGCGGGCAGCAGCGGGTGGCAGACCAGCGCCAGGACGACGGCCAGGCCCGCCGTCGCGCGTTCCGCCGTCGTGCGCAGCATGGGGGCCAGCAGCGCGAGGAAGACGGCCGGGCCCGCCGCGTCGAGGCCCCAGGCCCCGGGGTCGCCGAGGGCGGCGGCGCCAAGCGCGCCGAGCAGCGTGGTGAGGTTCCACAGCACGTACAGGCTCAGCCCGGTGACCGTGAAGCCGAGGCGCGCGGCGCGCCGGTCCGGCTGGGCGAGGGCCACGGCGGAGGTCTCGTCGATGACCCAGTGCGCCGCCAACGGCCGTACGGCACGGGGAAGTCGGAGCAGCTGGGAGAGGCGCAGCCCGTAGAAGGCGTTGCGTACGCCGAGGAAGAACGCGCCCGCCGCCGCCATGAGCGGGTTGCCTCCCGCCGCGAGGGCGCCCACCAGCGCGAACTGGGAAGCTCCGGTGAACACCAGCAGGCTCAGCGCGCAGGTCTGGAGCAGCGTGAGCCCGGACCCGGCCGAGGTCACTCCGAAGGCGAACCCGGAAAGCCCCACGGCGACCCCGACCCCCAGCGCGTCCCGCACGACCGCCGCGTCCGGACGCGCCGAGGGCTCCGGGGCCGCCGCACGTATGTGTGTCTGTTCTGCCATGTCCCGCACGCTACGTGGCGTCGCCGGGATCGGTCTTGTCCGTTCTTGCGCCCCCGGCTCCGGCCCGTACGGCGCCGAGGTCCACCGCACCCCCGCCGTTCCTTCCGGTACGCCTGTGCCGCCCGCCTCGCCATGCCGCCATTATGGGCGCCGGGTCCCGTACAAACTGCTCTGACCTGCGAGGACGGCCCGTTGTCAGTGGGCGGGTGCACGATGGGGAGCATGTCGGACCAACCGGCTTCGGCCCTCGACGCGTTCTCCCCCGCGACCCGCGCCTGGTTCACGGGGGCCTTCAGCATGCCCACCGCCGCGCAGGAAGGCGCCTGGCAGGCGATCAACGAGGGTTCGGACGTGCTGGTCGTGGCGCCGACCGGCTCGGGCAAGACGCTCGCCGCCTTCCTCGCCGCCCTGGACCAGCTGGCCGGCGCGCCGCCACCCGCCGAGGCCAAGAAGCGCTGCCGGGTGCTTTATGTGTCGCCGCTCAAGGCCCTCGCGGTCGACGTGGAGCGCAACCTGCGCTCGCCGCTCACGGGCATCCGGCACGAGGCGGTCCGGCTCGGGCTCCCCGAACCGGAGGTCCGGGTCGGCATCCGGTCCGGCGACACCCCCGCGGCCGAGCGCCGCTCCCTCGCCAACCGGCCGCCGGACATCCTGATCACGACCCCCGAGTCGCTGTTCCTCATGCTCACCTCCGCCACCAGGGAGGCGCTGGCCGGAGTGGAGACGGTGATCGTCGACGAGGTGCATGCCGTCGCTGGCACCAAGCGCGGAGCCCACCTGGCCCTGTCCCTGGAGCGGCTGGACGAGCTGCTCGACCGTCCGGCCCGCCGCATCGGCCTCTCGGCAACGGTACGGCCCGTGGACGAGGTCGCCCGCTACCTCTCGCCGCGGCGCCGGGCGAAGGTCGTACAGCCGCCGTCGGGCAAGGAGTTCGACCTGTCGGTGGTCGTGCCCGTGGAGGATCTGGGCGAGCTGAGCGGCTCCCCGGC
The DNA here is from genome assembly GCF_001418495.1 of Streptomyces pathocidini. Taxonomy (GTDB): domain Bacteria; phylum Actinomycetota; class Actinomycetes; order Streptomycetales; family Streptomycetaceae; genus Streptomyces; species Streptomyces pathocidini. The sequence goes on from NZ_LIQY01000444.1 coordinate 6,531, forward strand.
CACCGAGGGCGAGCCCGGGGAGAAGCCGTCGATCTGGCCCCATGTGGAGGAGCGGATCGCGGACCTGGTGCAAGCCCACCGCTCCACCATCGTCTTCGCCAACTCCCGCCGACTGGCCGAGCGCCTGTGCAACCGGCTCAACGAGATCGCCTACGAGCGAGCCACCGGTGCGCCCGCCCCCGAGCACCACTCCCCCGCCGAGCTGATGGGCGGTTCCGGCGCGGCCAAGGGTGCCCCCGGGGTCATGGCCCGGGCGCACCACGGATCGGTGTCCAAGGAGCAGCGGGCGCTGGTGGAGGAGGACCTGAAGGCGGGGCGGCTGCCCGCGGTCGTGGCGACCTCCAGCCTCGAACTGGGCATCGACATGGGCGCGGTGGACCTCGTCGTCCAAGTCGAGTCGCCGCCGTCCGTCGCCTCCGGCCTCCAGCGCGTCGGCCGGGCCGGGCACCAGGTGGGGGCCGTCTCCACCGGCGTGGTCTTCCCCAAGTACCGCGGCGACCTGGTCCAGGCTGCCGTGGTCACCGAGCGGATGCGCGGCAGCGCCATCGAGTCGTTGCGCGTCCCGGCCAACCCTCTGGACGTGCTGGCCCAGCAGATCGTCGCCATGACGGCGCTGGACACCTGGGACGTGGACGAACTGCTGGCCGTGGTCCGCCGGGCCGCCCCCTTCGCCTCCCTGCCGGAGTCCGCGTACACCGCGGTGCTGGACATGCTGGCCGGGCGCTACCCCTCCGACGCCTTCGCCGAGTTGCGCCCCCGCCTCGTATGGGACCGGGTGGCCGGTACGGTCACGGGCCGACCGGGCGCCCAGCGGCTCGCGGTCACCTCGGGCGGCACGATCCCGGACCGGGGCCTGTTCGGGGTCTTCCTGGCCGGGGCCGACCCCAAGAAGGGCGGGGGCCGGGTCGGGGAACTCGACGAGGAGATGGTCTACGAGTCCCGGGTCGGCGACGTCTTCACGCTGGGCACGACATCGTGGCGGATCGAGGACATCACCCGCGACCGGGTCCTGGTCTCGCCCGCTCCCGGGGTGCCGGGCCGGCTGCCCTTCTGGAAGGGCGACCAGCTGGGCCGCCCTCTCGAACTCGGCCGCGCCCTGGGGGCGTTCCTCCGCGAAGTGGGCGCGCTCGCGCCGGACGACGCCCGGCTGCGGCTGGTGGCGGCGGGCCTGGACGCCTGGGCGGCCGACAACGTCCTGGCATATCTGGCGGAGCAGCGCCAGGCGTGCGGGCACGTGCCGGACGACCGGACCATCGTGGTGGAGCGGTTCCGGGACGAGTTGGGCGACTGGCGGGTCGTGGTCCACTCCCCGTTCGGCGCCCAGGTGCACGCCCCGTGGGCGCTCGCGCTGGGCGCGCGCCTGGCCGAGCGATACGGCATGGACGCCCAGGTGATGCACGCCGACGACGGCATCGTGCTGCGCCTGCCGGACGCGGACCTGATGGGCCTGGACCTGCTCGACACGGAGCCCGACCCGGCCGAGCAGGGCCGGGAGTTCGACCCGGAGCGGTCCCCGGTCGGCGCCGCCGACGTCGCCTTCGGGAAGGACGAGGTCGACCAGATCGTCACCGACCAGGTCGGCGGCTCGGCCCTGTTCGCCTCCCGCTTCCGCGAGTGCGCGGCCCGCGCCCTGCTGCTGCCGCGCCGCAACCCCGGCAAGCGCACGCCGCTGTGGCAGCAGCGCCAGCGGGCGGCCCAACTCCTCCAAGTGGCGTCCGAGTTCGGCTCGTTCCCGATCGTCCTCGAGGCCGTGCGCGAGTGCCTCCAGGACGTCTTCGACGTCCCCGGGCTGACCGAGCTGATGGGCGACATCGAGGCCCGCAGGGTCCGGCTGGTCGAGGTCACCACCCCGGAGCCCTCCCCCTTCGCCCGCTCGCTGCTCTTCGGCTACGTCGCCCAGTTCCTGTACGAGGGCGACTCCCCGCTCGCCGAGCGGCGCGCGGCGGCCCTGTCCCTGGACTCCCGGCTCCTGGCCGAGCTGCTGGGCCAGGCCGAGCTGCGGGAGCTGCTCGACGCCGAGGTGCTGGCGGAGCTGGAGCGCGAGCTGCAGTGGCTGACCGAGGACCGCCGGGTCAAGGACGTGGAGAGCGTCGCCGACGTCCTGCGGCTGCTCGGCCCGCTAACCGACGCCGAACTGGCCGAGCGCGGCGCGGACCCGGACTGGACACGGGAGTTGGCGGCCGCCCGCCGTGCCATCAGAGTGCGGATTGCGGGCGCCGACCACTGGGCCGCCGTCGAGGACGCGGGCCGGCTGCGGGACGCGCTGGGCACGGCCCTCCCGGTCGGTGTCCCCGAGGCCTTCACCGAACCGGTCAAGGACCCGATCGGCGACCTCCTGGCGCGCTACGCCCGCACACACGGGCCGTTCACCTCCGCCGGCGCCGCCGAGCGCTTCGGGATCGGCGTCGCCGTCACGGACGGGGCGCTGCACCGCCTGGCCGCCGCGGGCCGGGTCGTCCAGGGCGAGTTCCACCCGGCGGGCATCGGCCAGGAGTGGTGCGACAGCGAGGTGCTGCGCAGGCTGCGGCGCCGCTCCCTGGCCGCGCTCCGACAGGAGTTGGAGCCCGTACCGCCCCCGGCCCTGGCGTCGTTCCTGCCGCAGTGGCAGCACGTGGGTACGCACAGCCTGCGCGGGGCCGACGGGCTGGTGCGCGCGATCGAGCAGCTCCAGGGTGCCCCGGTGCCCGCCTCGGCCCTGGAGAAGCTGGTGCTGCCCTCCCGGGTCACCGGCTACTCCCCGGCGATGCTCGACGAGCTGACCTCCTCCGGCGAGGTCGCCTGGGCGGGGGCCGGGGCGCTGCCCGGCAAGGACGGCTGGATCTCGCTCTACCTCACCGAAGCCGCACCCCTGCTGCTCCCGCCGCCCCTGCCGCTGGAGACCGGCCCTCTGCACCAGACGGTACTGGAGGCGCTGTCCGGCGGCTACGGCTTGTTCTTCCGCCAGATCGCCGAGCAGGTCCGCGCCGCACACCCCGAGTGCACGGATCCCCAACTGGCCGACGTCGTCTGGGACCTGGCCTGGTCCGGCAGACTCACCAACGACACCCTGGCCCCGCTGCGCTCCCTCCTGGGCTCGGGCCGCACCGCGGGCGCCACCGCGCACCGCGCGAAGCGCTCGGTGCCCCGCGGCCGATACGGCACGCTCAGCGCCCTCAGCCCCCGTACGGTCCGGGGTACGGCCTCCCGCAGCGGGCCGCCGACCGTCGCGGGCCGCTGGTCGCTGCTGCCCGAGCGCGAGACCGAGGCCACCCACCGCGCCCACGCCCTGGCCCGTACGCTCCTGGACCGGCACGGGGTGGTGACCCGCGGCGCGGTGGCGGCCGAGGGCGTGGAGGGCGGCTTCTCGGCCGCCTACCGCGTGCTGTCCGCCTTCGAGGACTCCGGGCAGGCCCGCCGCGGCTATGTCGTCGAGGGGCTGGGCGCCGCGCAGTTCGCGATGGACGGCGCCGTCGACCGGCTGCGGGCCGTGGCGACGGCCCGCGACCGCGCGGCCGCGGAGGGGCCGGACCAGGCCTACCGGTACGGCGGCGGGGCGCCCGCGCGCGAGGGCCGGGCCGTAGTGCTCGCCGCGGCCGACCCGGCCAACGCCTATGGCGCGGCGCTGCCTTGGCCCGACCCTCCGACGGGCGCCGGCCACAAGCCGGGCCGCAAGGCCGGCGCGCTGGTGGTCCTGGTGGGCGGTGAGTTGGCCCTGTATGTCGAGCGTGGCGGCAAGACGCTGCTCGCCTGGCCCGGTTCCGACACGGAGGCCCCGGATGCCGACGCCCGCCTCCACGCGGCCGCCGAGGCCCTGGCGGGCGCCGCCCGCGAGGGCGCCCTGGGCACCGTCACGGTGGAACGCGCCAACGGCGCCCCAGCCCTCTCCTCCCCCCTAGGCCAAGCCCTCGAACTGGCCGGCTTCCACGCAACCCCCAGAGGCCTGCGCCTGAGACCAGCCTGAGACCGCCCCGCCCATCGGAACGAACCCACAACACCCCCACCGCAAGACAATTGACGATCCATCAGATTTGACCGTACCGTCACGCCATGACCGTCCAGGCGTACGACCTCACCGGGCGCACCGCCTTCGTCACCGGCGCCGCGAGCGGCATCGGCCGCGCCACCGCCGTGCTCCTGGCCCGGGCCGGAGCCGTCGTCCACTGCGCGGACCGCGACGAGAAGGGGCTGCGGAAAACCGCGGAGGAGATCGCCGCCGTTCAGGGCGCCGCCCACACCCACCCCCTCGACGTGACCGACCGCGCGCAGCTCGCGGCCGCCGTCGCCGAGGCCGTACGTGCCGGTGGCGGGCGGACCAGTGACGGACGGACCAGTGATGGGCGGTCCAGTGCCGGGCGGCTGGACATCATGGCGGCGGTCGCGGGCATCATGCACAGCAGCCCGGTCCTGGAGACCGACGACGCCGATCTGGACCGGGTGCTGGCGGTCAACTTCAAGGGCGTGCTGTACGCCTGCCAGGAGGCCGCCCGCGCCATGATCGCCACGGGCACCCGCGGCTCCATCGTCACGATGGCCTCGGGCGCCGTCGACACCGGCGCCCCGGGCCTCCTCTGCTACGGGGTTTCCAAGGCCGCCGTCGTCCAGCTGACCAGGACGCTGGCGTCCGAGGTGGGCTGGCACGGCATCCGCGTCAACGCGGTGGCGCCGGGCTGGATCCGCACCCCCATGACCGACCGGCAGGACGAAGCGGCGCAGCAGAAGGCCGAGCAGTCCATGATCCGCCTCTCCCCGCTGGGGCGGGTCGGCGAGCCGGCGGACATCGCCCACGCGGTGCTCCATCTCGCCTGCGACGCCTCGTCGTTCACGACGGGTCAGATCCTCCGCCCGAACGGCGGCGTCGCCATGCCTTGGTGACGCGGCCCCACGCGCCCCTCCCCCTGTCCCGCACGGCCCGACC
>NZ_LIQY01000445.1 GCF_001418495.1 Streptomyces pathocidini
ATCCATGGGTGCCAGGCCTCGGAGATGGGCCGGTGGCGGTGGAGGTTGTGCAGGAGGGTGGGGTAGGGCGGGAGTGTGCCGCGGCGGAACTCGGCGGTTTCGGCGCGGGTGTTGTGGCGGCCGAGGAAGGCCAGCATGGCCCCGGCAGTGTCCGCGTCGGTTGCCCAGAAGTCGTGGATGACCAGGCGCATGCCGTGCCGTTCTCGCCGTTTCATCGCGAGGGAGAGCAGCCCGGCGGTGGGCTGGCCCGGCTTGGCGAAGCGGTAGGTCGTCAGGCTGTTCTTCTGCTCTTTCCAGGAGGCCCACCAGATGGGCCGGGAGACGGGGCCGTTCCACTGCCGGGCGAGATTCCTCTGGAGTTCCTGGGCGCCCGGTGTGAGCCCGTGCTCGATCTCGAAGTCCCCCGGGGTGAAGGACCGCTTGAGGTCGTCCGTGGCGACGGACCAGGCGAACACCGGCACGGGCGCCTCCCAGCCCATGCGGCGGGCGTAGCCGGTGGAGGAGGTGGAGAGGGCGGAGATCACCGCGCCTCGTTCCCGGAGAGGGCGCAGGCGCTCGGCCGTCATGCGGGCCGCCAGGTGGTCGCCGCGNNCGCCCCCGAAGAACTGGTCGACCAGCAGGCCGAGTCCGCCGGCGACGACCCGGCCTGCGCGGGTGGCGACCTGGAGGTTGGCGTGGTCGCGGAGGTGGGTGATATCGCCGACGGGGTGGCCGTAGCTGCGGGTGGCCAGCTGGTCGTACTGCGCCCACAGGGCGTCGTCGGCCGATACGAAGGACAGCTGCTCGCTCATCGTTCGCCCTTCTAGTAGTGGGCTGCGGCCCGGGCGCTGTCGGGGTCGGTGGGGACGAGGAAGGTTCGGGTGAAGACCGCAACGCGCTTGCCGTCCTGGTTGAGGCCGGAGGTCCGGCAGGTCACGAGCCCGTTGCGCGGGCGGGACTGGGAGGGCCTGCGGGCCAGGATCTCGGTCTCCGCGTAGAGGGTGTCGCCGACGAAGACGGGGTTCTCGAACCGGACGTCGTCCAGGCCGAGGTTGGCGGTGGTCAGGCCGCTGGTGCTGCGTACGGTCATGCCCGCGACGATGTTCAAGGTGACGCCACTGCACACCAGCGGTCGGCCCCACTCGGTGGTGCTGCTGTAGTGGGCGTCGGTGTGGATCGGTGCGACGTTGCCGGTCAGCGCCGTGCCCAGGAGGTTGTCGGTCTCGGTCACCGTCCGCCCCGGCCGGTGCTCGATGACCAGGCCGAGGCGGAAGTCGTCGTACCCGAAGCCGACGTTCTCCCGGATGCGGCCGTCTGTGACCTGCCGATACCCCTGTGGCAGTACCCCCTTCGCCCAGCATCCCGGGTCCGTTCGGTGGGCGGCATCAGCGGTCCACCTCGCTCACCAGGGCCTTCGCCTTGGCGAAGAACGGGGCGCCGACCATCCGTCCGCCGACCGAGGTGATCCCGCTGCGGCTGGCCTGGCCGGCGGCGAGGATCGCGCGGGCTTGATCGATCTCCTCCTTGGAGGGTGCGAAGACCTCGCGGATCACCCGGGCCTGGCGGGGGTGCACGGCGCCCTTGCCGTGGAAGCCGAGCTGCTTGCTCTGTTCGGCCTCGCGCCGCAGCGCGTCGGGGTCGTTGAGGTCGAAGACCGGGGCGTCGATGGCCGGGATTCCGGCGGCGGTTGCGCTGTTCACCAGGGCGGAGCGGGCGTAGAGCAGGGAATCCCAGTCCAGTGCGCAGCCGACGGCCGCGGCGTAGTCCGCTGACCCGAAGATGACGCCGCCCAGTCGAGGGGCGCTCAGGATCGCTGGGAGCCGCTCGAAGGCTCGGGGGGTCTCGATCAGCGCCCAAATGCCGGGGGTGTGGGTGTCGGTGTCGAGGACTCCTGCCACGATTTCGATGTCGCGGGCCGATTCGACCTTCGGGACGATCACGACGGTGGGCTTGCGCGGATAGGTGGCGAGGGCGGCGAGGTCGCGGACCCCGTCCAGGGTCGTGGGGGAGTTCATGCGCAGCCCGAGGGTGCACGGCGTGGCCGGGCGGTCGAAGAATCGCTGCGCGCTGATCCGGGCGGCCTGCTTGTCCGCGGGGGCTACGGAGTCTTCGAGGTCGACGAGGGCGACATCGGCGCCGCAGGTCTGTGCGGCCTCGAATCGGCCGGCCCGCAGGCCCGGGGTNNCCGGGGTGATGATCCAGGCCCGCATGGGGTGGTTCTTGATGTCCACGGTCGGGCTCACCTTCCGTTGCGCTTCTGCTCGACCAGGAGGTCGAGCTGGTGGAGGGGTTGCGGCGCTCTCGATCTCGCTTTCGGTGATGGTCACGCCCAGGCGGTCTTGGAGGAGTACGGAGAGCTCGACGGTGGCCAGCGAGTCCAGCCCCGCCTTCTCCAGGCTGGTGGTTTCGGTCAACTGGGCTTCGGGAAGCTTGAGTTCATCCAGCAGGAGGATTCTCAGGTCGCGGTTCACGGCGCTTGCCTTTCGGTGGAGGTTGTGGGGCTGGTTTCGTCGGCGCGGGTCAGGTCCTGTTTCAGCTGCCGGGCGACGTCGCCGATCAGGTCTTCCTGGCCCGCGACCGCCTGGCGCTTGCCGAGTTCGAAGAGCAGTTGGATGGGGTCGACGCCCTGGCGGCGGGCGGTTTCCAGGACGGGCTTTTTGAAGCCGGAGAAGACGCCGGCGAGGCCGCTGACGAGGCTGATCGAGTCGATCGTCGGTGGCGCCGGCATCAGGTGTTCCTCGGCGGTGTCCGCGGCCGCCAGCAGACGGCGCAGGTCGATGCCAGTGGAGTGGCCGAGGCGGTCCAGCACAGCGACCAGGACTTCGAGTTGGGTGTTCCCGGCCCCGGCGCCGAACCCGCGCGCGGTGGCGTCGATGATGCTCGCCCCGGCCCGTACGGCGG
>NZ_LIQY01000446.1 GCF_001418495.1 Streptomyces pathocidini
CCCCGTCGGCCTGGGCGAAGGCCCAGACAATGCCGTTGGTCTGCCAGGTCGGCACCTCGTCGGCCGTCATCCCCACGGGCGGGGTGAGGGCGGCCGCCGGTGGCGCCCCCACCCCCGCCGCTCCGATCAGAGACGCTGCCGCCAACGACAGGACAGCCGTCCCAACCCCCACTGTGCGCATGTGCCCCCCTGGCCCTGCGTGCTGAGACGGGCCTGGTCCGGCCCGCCTGGGTGCGCGGCAGGCTGGGCCGCGCACCGATGAGAAGTGGCCGATGTGGCCGAACTCGGGCTGTCAGCCCGTGAGTTGACATCATATGTGTGTTCATCTGTCGATACGTACCGCTGTGCCAGTCAATTCCGCGTCAAGTTTGGATACGTCCGCATCGACCATGATGCGGGCCAGCTCCGCCCATCGGACCTCCGGCTTCCAGCCGAGCAGCGACTCCGCCTTGGACGCGTCCCCGATGAGCGCGTCCACCTCGCTCGGCCGCTCGTACTTCGGGTCGAACCGCACGTACTCGGCCCAGTCCAGGCCGGCCGCGGAGAAGGCCACTTCGAGGAACTGTCGTACGGTTCCGGCCTCGCCCGTCGCCACCACGTAGTCGTCCGGCACGTCGCGCTGGAGCATCCGCCACATCGCCTCCACGTACTCCGGCGCGTAGCCCCAGTCCCGTACGGCGTCGAGGTTGCCCAGGTAGAGCCGGTCCTGGAGGCCCGCGCGGATCCGGGCCACGGCCCGGGTGATCTTGCGGGTCACGAAGGTCTCGCCGCGGCGGGGCGACTCGTGGTTGAAGAGGATGCCGTTGACCGCGAACAGGTCGTAGGCCTCGCGGTAGTTGATCGTCGCCCAGTAGCCGAAGACCTTGGCGCAGCCGTACGGGCTGCGCGGGTGGAAGGGCGTCCGCTCGTTCTGCGGGGGTGGGGTGGCGCCGAACATCTCCGAGGACGAGGCCTGGTAGATCCGGGTGTCGACGCCGCTCGCCCGGATCGCCTCCAGCAGCCGCAGCGCGCCCATGCCGGTCACGTCGCCGGTGTAGAGCGGGGCGTCGAAGGAGACGCGCACGTGGGACTGCGCGCCCAGGTTGTACACCTCGTCGGGGCGCAGATCGCGTAACAGGTTCACCAGCGCGACCCCGTCGGAGAGGTCCGCGTGGTGCAGTACGAGCCGGCGGTCGGGTTCCTGCGGGCCCTGGTAGATGCGGTCGAGCCGCTCGGTGTTGAACGAGGACGACCGGCGCAGCAGCCCGTGCACGGTGTAGCCCTTGCCGAGCAGCAGCTCGGCGAGGTACGAGCCGTCCTGGCCGGTGATGCCGGTGATGAGCGCGCTCTTTCCCATGGTGCGTGGGTCCCCCTTCGGGATGAATTACTGGTTTGTGGCGCTATGCGCCGTTTCAACTGCCACAATCCGCACATGACTTCAGTGCATGAGCAGGACGTCGTACCCCCCGGGCGCGGTCTACTCCCCGACGCGGCCCGGATATTCGTGGCGGGCCACCGCGGCCTGGTCGGCTCGGCGCTCGCCCGTCGCCTCACGGCCGACGGGCACGAGGTGATCACCCGCGGCCGTGAGCGGCTCGACCTGCGCGACGCCGCGCGCACAGCCGCCTTCCTGCGGGACACGCGCCCGGACGCGGTCGTCCTGGCCGCCGCCAAGGTGGGCGGCATCCTGGCCAACAGCACGTACCCGGTGGAGTTCCTGGAGGACAACCTCCGCATCCAGCTCAGCGTCCTGGCCGGGGCGCACGCGGCGGGCGTGCCCCGCCTGCTGTTCCTGGGCTCCTCCTGCATCTACCCCAAGCTCGCCCCCCAGCCGATCACCGAGGAGGCCCTGCTGACGGGCCCGCTGGAGCCGACCAACGAGCCGTACGCGCTGGCCAAGATAGCCGGAATCGCCCAGGTGCGGGCCTACCGGCGGCAGCACGGAGCCGCGTGGATCTCCGCCATGCCGACCAACCTCTACGGGCCCGGCGACAACTTCGACCTGGAGACCTCGCACGTCCTGCCCGCCCTGATCCGCCGCTTCCACGAGGCGGAGCGGGCGGGCGCCGACGAGGTCCTCCTGTGGGGCACGGGCACCCCGCGCCGCGAGTTCCTGCACGTGGACGACCTGGCGGACGCGTGCGCGCTGCTGCTGCGCCGCTACGACGACGACGGCCCGGTCAACGTCGGCTGCGGCGAGGACCTCACGATCCGCGAACTGGCCGAGCTGGTGGGCGAGGTGACGGCCTACGGGGGCCGCATCGCCTTCGACCCCTCGAAACCGGACGGCACCCCGCGCAAGCTCCTGGACATCACCCGCCTGGCGACCCTCGGCTGGCGGCCGAAGGTCGCCCTCAGGGAGGGCATCGCCAGCGTCTACCAGGACTGGCTGGCGTCGGGCCGCGACTGAGCGGACCCCGCCGCGCCGCGGGCAGATGTTCCGCGGGGCCGGGCCCTCCCCCGGACCGAGTCCGGGGGAGGGCGGTAACGGCGTGGCCACCGGCCGGCCCTCACAGACGGGACGGCAGCCCATCAGTAAGCCTCCGCCGACGGGGCGGCCGCCCCTCAGTAGGCCCCCGCCGACGGGACGGACGCCCATCAGTAGGCCCCGCGCCCGTCGACCACGGCCCGGAAAGTCCGGGCGAGGACGTCGAAGTCCCCGCCCAGCGACCAGTTGTCCGCGTACCGCAGGTCCAGCGCCACGGACTCGTCCCAGGAGAGATCGGACCGTCCACTGACCTGCCAGAGCCCCGTCAGCCCCGGCTTGACCCGCAGCCGCCGGGCCTCCACGGAGTCGTACCGCGCGACCTCGTCGGGCAGCGGCGGCCGCGGCCCCACGAGCGACATCTCGCCGCGCAACACGTTCACCAGCTGCGGCAGTTCGTCCAGCGAGCTGCGCCGCAACCACCTCCCCGTACGCGTCACCCGCGGATCCCGCCGCATCTTGAACAGCGGCCCGTCCACCTCGTTGGCCCCCGCCAGCTCCGCCCGCCGCCGCTCCGCGTCGACGACCATCGACCGGAATTTCCACATGGTGAACGGGGCCCCGTTGAGCCCGATCCGGGTCTGCCGGTGCAGCACGGGCCCGGGAGAGTCCAGCCGTATGGCCAGCGCCACCACCGCGTACACCGGCGCGAGCAGTAACAGGCCGAGCGCCGCCGCGGCCCGGTCGAGCGCCGACTTGCCGAAGGCGTGCGGTCCCCGCCGGGTCGGCGGGGCGACGTGCAGCAGGGACAGCCCGGCGACGGTGGCGGTCTGTATGCGCCGCAGCGCCACATCGGTCAGGCCCGGCGAGACGGCCAGCGGCAGCCCCGCGTCGTGCAGCGCCCACGACAGCCGCCGCAGCCGCTCGCCGCTGAGCCGCGGGCCCGGCGCCACGAGCACGAGCTCGGCCCCGAGCTGCTCGGCGGCGGCCAGTACGGGCACCCAGTCCTCGTCGGGCACGGCGGGCGGCTGCGAACCGAGCCGCGCCAGCGCGGGGACGCCCGCGGTCAGTTGGCCCGGGCCCATCGGGATGACCCCGATGACGACGTACGCGTGGTCGGTGCGCGCGGCGAGGTGCTCGACCACGTCGTCGGCCGCGCTGGGCTCACCGATCACCAGCACCCGGTGCACGGCCTGCGCCTCGCGCCGCAGCGCGGTCAGATGCCGGTGGGTGGCCTTGCGGCAGAGGGCGGTCAGCAGCGGCGCGGGCGCGAGCGCGAGCAGCGTGAGGGCGGGCGCGGAGCTCTCGCCCAGCACGGTCCGGGCCACCGCGAGCAGCCCGAGCAGCGTCAGCCAGTCGCGCAGGACGGGCGGTACGGCCCGCGACTCGCCCAGCTCGTGCCGCGCGTACCGCCGGTGGCAGGCCCGTACGCCGAGCCAGACGGCGGTGGCGGTCAGGGCGGCGAGGAGCGGGTGGGGCTGGTGCCCGCCCGTGAACACGGCGAGCACCGGCCCGCCGACCCCCGCCGCGTCCACGCCGCAGGTCAGCGGCAGGTACCACCCGGACTTCTCGCCGGTCAGGGGCGGGCGAGGCCCCCCTGAGGAAACGGATAAGGATGAAGACGAAGTCGAAGAGAAGACACCACCGACACGCCGCATGGACCCCCCTGGCACATCGCGACCGAAAGAGCGCACCGGTTTGCGGACCACTTCCCCAAGTGATCCCCGGTGCGCAGGTGTTGAGACGGTATGTCAAAGCTCTGGTCGTGCGCCGGGGTTTGCCATTTTTTGCTATTGGATACCCCGGTTCACCGGTGGGATGCGACCGAATCGAGTGTCTTGTGGCGGCGCCTTGGCGTCTGCTAAGGCCGCCGCGGAATCAGGGGGCGCGCCCCTCAAGCTCTCGCGCTCCTCGTATCGAATGAGACCGAAAACTGCCCCTGCTGCGACTACTTCTGCAAATTTCGGACCAGCGGATAGATGTCCTCAAATGGAATGACAACCTTCCGGAAGGGTCGCTTGTCTGCCCTGGTATCCGAACCGCCGCACCTCCAACTCCCCACAGGGACACGGGACTGCGGGCCATCGGTTCACCGGACCACGGGAGGACTCATCCCCATGCGAAACACCAAGCGCACCCTCGCCGCCCTCACCTGCGCCTTCGCCCTGCTGCCCGCCGGCGCCGCCTTCGCGGGCAGCGGTCCCGCCCCGGCGCCCGCCAAGGAGCGCAGCGTCCGCTCGACGGCCCCGTCGGCCGCCGGCAACCCCGCCAGCGCCAAGGCGCAGGACGCGGGCGTCTGTGCGGACGCCTACCAGATAGGCACCACCGGCTACGTCAAGCGCGGCACCGAGACCATCGCCTCGGTCAAGCAGTTCTACTCGCCCAACTGCGCCGAGAACTACGCCTACGTATGGGTGTGGGACAGCTTCAAGGCCACGGCAGGCGACTACGACGTCACCACCGCCGTCTACAGCTACTCCCGGGACGAGTACCTCGGCCAACGCTCCTGGACGAACACCACCGCCCAGGAGTTCTGGTCCCACGGCACCCTCACGGTCTCCGAGTGCACCGCGGCCGTCGGCTACGTACGCAAGGCCGGCGATCCGGTCGCCAACGGCGGCGCCAGCTCGAAGCGCTGCTGAGTACGGCGAGCCGCCGAACAGCGCTGAGCGCGGCGAGCCGCCGCACAGCGTGAAAAAAACGGCCCGGCCCCCGGCTGCCCATGGAGCAGCCGGGGGCCGGGCCTGCGGGCGATGCCCGAAGTGCTCAGGGGCTTGGCGAAGTCCGGCGCGGGTTGGGCAGCGCCCAAAGGGGCGCGGGGAACTGCGCGACCAGCCACGACGCACCCGCAGGTGGTGTACCGGACTTCCAGCGGAGCGCTCAGGCGGTGAGCGGGAACTGGCGGCCCAGGTCAGCGAACACGGCCGTGTTCAGGGCGAAGGCGCGCTTGCACTCGTCCACGATCCGCTGCTTCTCCAGGTCGTCGACCGGCAGCGCGTCCAGCAGGGCGCGGTAGTCGCGCTTGAAGGCGGCGGGGTTGGCGATCGAGTCGAAGACGTAGAAGCGGACGCCGTCGCCCTTGCGCTCGAAGCCCCAGGTCTTCTCCGCGGTGCCCCGGATGATCTGTCCGCCGGAGAGGTCGCCGAGATAGCGGGTGTAGTGGTGGGCGACGTAGCCCGCGGGCCAGGTGCGGGCGACCTCGGTGACGCGGTCCGCGTACGCGGCGGTGGCCGGGAGCGGGGTCAGGGCCGCGCGCCAGTCGGCGCCGCCGCCCAGGCGCGTCCCGTGCAGGTGCGCCAGGTCCTGCTCGAGCGCCGCCACCCGCCGCAGTTCGCGGCGGCGGACGAACGGGCCCGCGACCGGGTCGTCCGCCAGCGCGTCCGCCGCCTCTTCCAGTGCGCGGTAGACGAACCAGAGCTGCTCGGTGTAGCGGGCGTACGCCGCCACGCCCAGCCGCCCGCCCAGCAGGTCGCTCATGAACGTCGAGTTCTCCGCCTCCGTGTGCTGCTCGTGGGAGGCGGTGCGGATGAGCGTGGAGAACGGCGTCGGCGCCGACGGGGCGGACGGCGTCGGGGTGGATGCGTTCAAGACAGCCTCCGGGGACCGGTGGGTGCGGAACAGGGCGGGAGCAAGCCGAGCCGGCCGAGCAAGCCGTGCAGGCAGAGCAAGCCGAGCGAACCGGGGTGAAAGCCCGCGGTCTGCCCACCGCGATACTCTCTACTTAGGCTTACCTAAGTCAACTGGTCCGGTGCCCCGAACCCCACTCTTCCCGACATCCAGTCGGTAAAACCCTATGGCAGCGTCAGGATCTCCGCACCCGTCTCCGTCACGACCAGCGTGTGCTCGAACTGCGCCGTCCGCTTGCGGTCCTTCGTGACGACCGTCCAACCGTCGTCCCACATGTCGTACTCGTGGGTGCCCAGGGTCAGCATCGGCTCGATCGTGAAGGTCATCCCCGGCTGGATGACGGTCGTCGCGTGCGGGCTGTCGTAGTGCGGGATGATCAGGCCCGAGTGGAACGAGGAGTTGATGCCGTGGCCGGTGAAGTCCCGTACGACGCCGTAGCCGAACCGCTTCGCGTAGGACTCGATGACCCGGCCGATGATGTTGATCTGGCGGCCCGGCCGGACCGCCTTGATCGCGCGGTCCAGCGACTCCCGCGTCCGCTCGACCAGCAGCCGCGACTCCTCGTCCACCTCGCCGCACAGGTACGTCGCGTTGTTGTCGCCGTGCACACCGCCGATGTACGCGGTGACGTCCAGGTTCACGATGTCGCCGTCGCGCAGGACGGTGGAGTCGGGGATGCCGTGGCAGATGACCTCGTTGACCGAGGAGCACAGCGACTTGGGGAACCGCCGGTAGCCGAGCGTGGACGGGTACGCGCCGTGGTCGCACATGAACTCGTGCGCGACCCGGTCCAGCTCGTCCGTCGTCACGCCCGGCGCGATGTGCTCGGCGGCGGCCGCC
>NZ_LIQY01000447.1 GCF_001418495.1 Streptomyces pathocidini
GGCCCGGGAGGGGCGGGCAGCCACGCACCGGCCGTCTCCATCCGCTCGCGCGGGTACGTGCCTTGGCCCGGGCCCGGCGTGGGCGGTTCGGGTTGGCGCTGGTGCTCGGGAGTCTCGCGTTGGCGAGCGCCGTGGGGCTCATGGCAGTGTCGGGATGGCTGATCTCACGGGCCTCGCAGCAGCCGCCCGTGCTCTATCTGATGGTGGCCGTGACGGCCACCCGCGCCTTCGGGATCGGCCGGGCCGTGTTCCGCTACGCCGAGCGGCTCGTCGCGCACGACGCCGCCCTCCGCATGCTCGCCGCCCTTCGCGTGAGCGTGTACGCGCGGCTGGAGCGCCTCGCCCCGGCAGGCCTGGGGCAGACCCGGCGCGGCGACCTCCTCTCCCGGCTCGTCGCCGACGTCGACGCCCTCCAGGACTACTTCCTGCGCTGGCTGCTGCCGGCGGGCGCCGCCGCGCTCGTCGGCGCCGGAGCCGTCGGCTTCACCGCCTGGCTGCTCCCCGAGGCGGGCGCCGTGCTCGCCGCCGGGCTGCTGGTCGCGGGTGTTGGGGTCCCGCTGCTCTCCGGCGCGCTGGCGCGCCGCGCCGAGCGGCGGCTCGCGCCCGCGCGCGGGGCGCTCGCGACGAGGGTCCTCGACCTGCTCACCGGCACCGCCGAGCTGACGGTGGCGGGCGCGCTCCCGTCCCGTACCCGCGAAGCGCGCCGCGCGGACGCCGAGTTGACCCGCTCGGCGGCCCGCTCCGCGGCGGCCGCCGGGGCCGGGGCCGGGTTGTCGGCTCTGGTGTGCGGGCTGACGGTGGCCGCCGCCGCGTGGGCGGGCGTGAACGCCGTGTACGACGGCCGGCTCGCGGGTGTGGCCCTGGCCGTGGTCGTGCTGACCCCGCTCGCCGCGTTCGAGGCGGTGGCCGGACTCCCCCTCGCTGTCCAGCACCGCCAGCGCAGCCGCCGCGCGGCCGAGCGGGTGCTGGAGGTGCTGGACGCGCCCGCGCCCGTACGCGAGCCGGATGCGCCCGCGCCCGTACCCGCGACACCGTTCCCGCTGGCCGTACGGAACCTCACCGCCCGCCACCCCGGGCAGCGCGTCCGCGCGCTCGACGGCCTCGACCTGGATCTCGTACCGGGCCGCCGGGTCGCCGTCGTGGGGCCCTCGGGGTCCGGCAAGACGACGCTGGCGCAGGTGCTGCTCCGGTTCCTGGACGCCGAGAGCGGCACATACACGCTGGCCGGGACGTCCGGCGCGGCGCTCGACGGGGAGGCCGTGCGGCGGATGGTCGGTCTGTGCGCCCAGGACGCGCACGTCTTCGACAGCTCCCTGCGCGAGAACCTGCGCCTGGCCCGCCCCGGCGCGGACGAGGCCGAGCTGCGCGCCGCCCTCGCGCGGGCCCGGCTGCTCGACTGGGTCGACGCCCTGCCCGAGGGTCTGGACACCCTGGTCGGCGAGCACGGCGCCCGGATGTCCGGCGGCCAGCGGCAGCGGCTCGCGCTGGC
>NZ_LIQY01000448.1 GCF_001418495.1 Streptomyces pathocidini
CGGTGACGACGACCGCCATGCGCCAGAGGCCCTCGGACAGCGCCCGGCCCTCGGGGGCCGGGGCGTCCGCGTAGTCGAGAGGGGCGGTGGCGGTGAGGAGCGGGCCGCCGCCCGGCCGCGCCTCTTGTTCCAGCGGGAGCGCCACCAGGCGCCCGCCGTGCCGGAGTTCGAGCCGGGCGGCCGCGAGGGAGCGGGTGGTCCGCGGGAAGGGCACGGCAAGGTTGAGCGTGCGGCCGCCGAGCACGGACAGGTGCTCGGGCCGCAGCAGCGGCCGGGGCCTGCCGCCGTTGCCCAACACCGGGACCGTGTCCATCCGCTCCACGCGCCCGCGCACCCGCACCGCCGTGGTCCGCGCCCTGCGCGCGGCTCCCACGGCGCGGGACAGCAGGGCGTTGCTCATGGCGCTCATGCCGCACCGCTTCTCGAGGTATTCAAAAGGGTTGTTTCCATCCCATTCCACGTGATCGGGGTCACGGAGTGAACAGACAACAGATGTCTGGTTTCCTCCGTCTGTTCATAAGACGGCCGCCTTGCGAAAGGGGTTGCACAGCGGCGCGGGATTGAGATGGAGCTGACACGGTGGATCTCGTACAGGAGCCGTACGGGCGGCGCGGTGTGCTCGGCACGATGGCCGCGCTCGGAGCGGTCACCGCCGTCGGCTGCGGGGCCGGGCCGGTCAAGGCACCGGAACCGGCCACGAGCTCCCGTACGCAGGCCCGCCCGGCCGTGGGCGCCGCCCGGGATCCGCTGGTGATGCAGATCCTCGCGCACCCCGACGACGACCTGTTCTTCATGAACCCGGAGCTGGCGCGCACCTTCGACTCGGGTGTCCCGGTGGTCTCCGTCTACCTCACCTCCGGGGCCTCCAACGGCGTCAACCAGGCGCCCGGCGCCCCGTCCGCGCGCCCCGACCGGGCGGCCTACTCCGCCGCCCGCCACCAGGGCCTGCGCCAGGCGTACGCGACCATGCTCGGCGCCGAGCCGTTCACCGCATGGGAGGGCGAGGTCCTGTCGCTGCCCAACGCGGCCCAGCTGGCGCGGGGCAGCAGAGTCCGGGCGCAGGCCGAGCTCAACACCCTCACCCACCGCGGCCGCCGGGCCGCCCTGGTCTTCCTCAACATCCGGATGCGCCCCGAGGGGCGGGGCGACACCGGTATGCCGCAGCTGTGGGGGGAGCCGGGCACCGTGCTGCACACCCTGCCCGCCGCCGGGTCGCCGGTGCGGGAGGTCCACGCCTACGACCGCCAGGGCCTCATCGACTCCCTGGTGTTCCTCTTCGACACCTACCGGCCCACCCTCATCCGCACCCTGGACCCCGACCCGGACATCCAGGTGCACGACACGGCCCACCCGCGCGGCAGCGACCAGCCGGGCTTCTCCGACCACCGCGACCACACGGCCGCCGCGCTGTTCGCCTGGCGGGCGATGGCGCAGTGGGCGGAGACCGCCGCACGCCGCGGACGGGCCCCGCGCTTTCTGGCCGAGGCCTACCGCGGCTACTACGTGCAGCGCTGGCCGCACAACCTGCCCGAGGAGACCGTCCGGCTCAAGGCGAGCTACCTGGACGCGTACGGCGGCGGCCCGGCGTGGAGCTGCGGAAACCGGGCGGGCTGCGGCGACTACGCGGTCGGCCAGGGGCGGGTGCTGCGCCAGTCCAAGGGCTGGGTCCGCTCGACGGTGAGCCGCTACCCGACCGCGGGCCCGCGCGTGCTCGCCGGCGCGGGGCGGCGCGGCGTACGCGAGGTGTACGGGGTCCTGGGCACCCGCGCCGCCCGCTGGCGCGAGACCGCGCCGGGCAGCGGCGCGTGGGGTGAGCCGGAGGACCTCGGCGGCGGGCCGCTGGCCCCCGCCCTCTGCGCGATCGCCGACCGGGAGGGCCGCCACCTGGTCTTCGCGCTGCGTTTCTCGGGCCTTGAAGGGGCGGAGGCGCGGAACACCCGGGAGATCGTCCTCCTCGAACAGGGCGCGCCCGGCGGCCGGTTCAAGCCCTGGCGGGGCCTGGGCAACCCCGAGCGCGGGGCCTCGCACGGCCGCAGGTCCGGGGCGCCGCTGGCGCTCGCGACCCCCGACGGCCGGATCCACCTCTTCGTACGGGACTCCTCCGAGGGGCTCAGCACCCGGGTCCGCGACCCCGGCGGCCGGTGGTCCGGCTGGCACCGGCTCGCGGGCGGGCAGGTGCAGGAGGGGCTGGCCGGGGCGCTGGACTCGCTGGGCCGGGTCCATGTCTTCGCCGCCGGGCGCGACAGCGTGCACCACTGGGCGCAGCGCTCCCCGGGCGGACCGGTCCAGCCGCGGCCGCCGGGTCCGGTGCCGCCGCCCGGGGACGCGCCGGCCGCCGCCCGCTCGCACGACGGCTCGCTCCACCTGGTCTACCGCCTCCCGCTCGGCGCCGGGCTCGCCACCCATCGGCTGGGCCCGGGCGCGGACGGCGACTGGTCGGCCCTGCGCCACCGCGAAGCCCCCGGCTACGGCGCGGTCGCCCTGTCCGAGGACGGCGAGGCCGGGGCGTACGGGCCGCTGGTCGGCGTGCGCGGCGGGTCCGACGGGCCGGCCCAACTGCTCGCGGGGGAGCGGCTGGTGGGGACCACGGCGGGAAGCGGGGTGCGGAAGGCGGCGAAGAGCCCGACGCGCGGCCGGGCCGTCGGCGTCACCGTCGGCAGACCCGCCGTCCTCGGCTCCGGCGAGCGGGACGCCGCGCTGCTGGCCTTCGGTCCCGCGGCGGAGCTCCGAACGCTCTGACCGGCGCATTCCGCGACACCGCAGGATCACCCGGAACCACCCGGCGGAACTGTGACCAGAACCAGACATTCCGCTGGACAACCCCATCGGGTGTCCACAGGTCAAAAGGTCCATCAGTAGAACGCTGTACGAACAACTACCAAAGGAAGTGGGGGAGTCCAGGTGAAGGGACAGGGAGGGATAGTCGAGCCCCGCCCGGGGGCGGCGGATCCGCGCGGCGGCGGGACAACCCGTACTCCGGCGGCACCGGCCGTCAACCCGGAGGCGTCCACGCTCGTCGCCGTCTACCGCAAGGCCCTGCCCGTGGGCGTCCGGAAGGCGATCGCCGGACGTTACTCCCCCGAGCTGCGCCGCACCGTCAAGCGCCGCATCGGCGAGGTCGCCTCGGTCCGCCACGTCCACCGGCTGCGCGCCGCCGCCCTGGCCGCCCGCCATCAGCACCTGCTCGCCGGGCCGGGCCGCACGGTCGCCCTGGCGAAGGGGCAGCCGCGGATCGCGCTCGTGGAGCGCGACCTGTCGCCCGTGCTGGCGCGGAGAGCCAACCTCGGCGCGGTCGCCGCCGCGCTGGAGGCGGCCGGAGTCGACTACTTCTGCGTGCGCGGCAGGCAGCGCAGCGCCGCCGTGGTCGCCGTCGCCGAGGGCGACCGGCTCCGCGCGCTCGGCGCGCTCGCGCGGCTGTGCCGCACCCTCCCCGGTTACGTGAGCCCCCTCCCGCGCGGCAGCGCCGTGCCGCGCGCCTTCACGCCCGGCTACGAGACGGCCGTCTGGCGCCGGCTGGCCCGGGCGGACGGTCTGCGGCTGACCTGGTTCCGCACCGACCCGCGGCAGCGGCTGGTGCTGGGCGCGGAGTACGGCTGCGACATCGAGTTCTGGGCGTCGGAGGCGGGCCCCTCGGGCGAGGACCGGCTCGTCGCCCCGCGCCGCAACGCCGTCACCGAGACCGTGCCGGCCGGGACCGGACGGTCCGTGCCGGTCTCCGCCGCGCTGTTCACCGCGCCGCACGGCTCCCGCGACACCACCCCGCTCCAGGTGCGCACCCGTGAGGAGTTCACCCACCCGCTGCCCGGGGACGTCGCCTTCCCCGTCGACGCCGTCTACACCTGGGTCGACGGCTCCGACCCCGCCTGGCTCGCCCGCCGCGCCGCGTTCGGCGACCGCGCGTACCACGAGGAGGCGGCCAACGCCGCGCGCTACGCCAACCGCGACGAGCTGCGCTACTCGCTGCGCGCGCTGGAGACGTACGCGCCGTGGATCCGCCGCGTCTACATCGTCACCGACGACCAGACGCCCACGTGGCTGGACACCTCCCACCCCCGGATCGAGGTCGTCAGCCACCGCGAGATCTTCACCGACCCCTCGGTGCTGCCCACCTTCAACTCGCACGCCATCGAGAGCCAGCTGCACCACATCGAGGGCCTGTCCGAGCACTTCCTGTACTTCAACGACGACGTGTTCCTCGGCCGGGAGGCCGTGCCGCAGGACTTCTTCCTGGCCAACGGGCTGACGAAGTTCTTCCCCTCGCCCGCGCTCGTACCGCTGGGGCCGCCGTCCGACGAGGACGTGCCGGTGTCGGTGGCGGGGAAGAACAACCGGGCGCTGATCGAGGCGCGGTTCGGGACCACGCCGGTGCAGAAGATGAAGCACGTGCCGCACGCGCTGCGGCGCGGCGTGCTGGCGGAGATCGAGGAGGAGTTCGCCGAGCGGCACCGGGCGACGGCGGGGCACCGCTTCCGCAGCCTGGACGACATCTCGATCCCGTCCTCGCTGCACCACTACTACGCGTTCCACACCGGGCGGGCGCTGCCGAGCGACCTCGACTACGCGTACATCGACCTGTCCCGGCCGAACTCGGCCAACCGCCTGGACCGGCTGCTGGCCGATCGGGACCGGTCCGCGTTCTGCCTGAACGACACCCAGTCGGACGAGTCCGACATCCACGGTCAGCTGGAGCTCCTCCACCCGTTCCTGGACGCGTACTTCCCCCTGCCGAGCCCTTACGAACTGCCGGGCGGGTAGGGCCTGCGGCGGGCATTCCCCGGTCCGGCCGTCCGCGGCCGGACCCCGGTGGCGCCGGACCTGCCGGGTCTCCGTACTCCCCACCTCGACGCATCTCGTATGTCCCAATGTGCGGGTTATGCTCCTTTTGGTCAGGTTGACGGGGAGGCTCACGCGTGGAAACCGACATCTCGGTCGTGGTGATCGTCTACAACGACGCGACGCGGCTGCCGACCGCCGTCTCCTCGGTGCTCGCGCAGACGCTGCGCGCCGTCGAGGTCGTGATCGTCGACGACTGCTCCACCGACGGCTCGTACGAGGTGGCCCAAGGGCTCGCGGCCGCCCACCCGGGGCGGGTCCGGGCCCTCCGGCTGCCGGAGAACAGCGGCGGCTGCGGCGCCCCCCGCAACCACGGCATCGAGCACGCCCGCGGCCGCTACGTGATGTTCCTCGACAGCGACGACGAGCTGGAGCGCAACGCCTGCCGCAACATGCTGGAGGCCGCCGACCGCTCCGGCGCCGACCTCGTGTCCGGCCTGTGCGTCCGGGTGCACGTCGACAGCCGGCACGGCAAGCGCGTCGAGTGGTACCCCTGGCTCTACGCCCGCACCCGCACCCTGGACTCGATCGCCGAACTCCCCGACCTGTTCGTCTTCGACACCCTCTCCACCAACAAGTGCTACCGCCGGGACTTCCTGCTGGAGCACGACCTGCGCTTCCCGGTCGGCATCCACTACGAGGACCTGCTCTTCTCCGCGCGGGCCTACCTCGCCGCCGACCGGATCACCCTGATCCCCAACCGCGTCTACTTCTGGAACGTGGTGGAGAAGGGCGGCGAGCGCTCCATTTCCAACCGCCGCCACGAGATCGCCAACTTCGCCCACCGGATGGAGATCCACCGCCGGATCGACGAACTCCTCGCCGAGCGGGGGCAGGAGGAGCTGAAGTTTCGCAAGGACGTCAAGTTCCTCAAGCACGACCTCGTCCTGCACCTGCGGGACCTGCCGCTGCTGGACACCGAGTACCGCCACCGCTTTGCCGAGCTGGCCCGCCCGTACATTGCCACCCTCGACCCCGCCGCCTACGAGGAGGCCCAGCCCATCCAGGCCGTCTGCGCCTACCTGCTGGACCGCGAGGACTGGGAGAACCTGCTGCCCGCCGCGGACACCCTCACCAACCGCGACAAGATCTCCGTACCGCTCGTCGAGCGCGAGGGCCGGATCTACTGGTGCGACGCCGGGCACCTGGCGGACCCCGAGGGCCGCCGCATCCTGGACGTCACCGACGAGGGCTACCACGTGCGCCCGCTGCCCTCGATGTTCCTGCGCAACCGGCTCACCACCTACGAGGACGACGGCCGCGGCACCATCCGCCTCACCGGCCGGGTCGTCAACCCGCTCGGCCGGATCGCGCCCGGCGCCCGGCTCCGCGGCCAGCTGGAGTTCCGGGCCCGCCGCCGCAGCCTCCGGACCTTCCGCTTCCCCCTGCGAACCCTGGACCACACGGGCGAGTTCATCGACTGGGCCGCCGAGGCCGACCTCGCCGGCCGGCTCCGCCCGCTCGGTGTGATCGACGCGGTGTGGGACGTCCGGCTGGTCCTGGAGGTGGACGGCGAGCGGCTGCGCACCCGGCTCAGCGTCGACGGGCCGCTCCTCGACCGCGCCGAGCGGCTGCGCGTCCGCCCCCGGCTGACCCGGCTGGTCGCCGACCGCCTGGAGCCCCATGTCTCCCGCCGCGGCCACCTCTCCTTCGTGCTCACCTCCCGCGGCCCGGCCGCCCGCCGCGCCCGCCAGGCCGTGGACGCCGCCGTCGCCGGGCGCGCCGGCGACCTCGCCAGGGCCGGGGTGCGCGGCGCCCGCAAGGCCCGGCGCAGGGTCGACTCCGGCGACACCAAGATCCGCACGTACCACGCGGCGCTGCTCAAACTGCCGGTCCGCAAGGGCCTGGTGGTCTTCGAGAGCCACCTCGGCAAGCAGTACAGCGACAGCCCGCGCGCCATCTACGAGGAAATGCGCCGCCGCGGCATCGACTTCGAGCCCGTCTGGTCCTACGCGGGCCGCAAGCCGGAGGGCTTCCCGGCCGACGCCACACTCGTACGCCGCTGGAGCTGGCCGTATCTGCGGGCCCTGGCGCAGGCCGAGTTCTGGATCGACAACCAGGGCTTCCCGCTGAAGCTCACCAAGCGCCCCGAGACCACCTACCTCCAGACCTGGCACGGATCGGCGCTCAAGCGCATGGGGTTCGACGAGCCGCGCCACAAGCTGCAGAGCCGGCCGGAACAGGAGCGCTACCAGCAGGTCCTGGACCGCTTCGACCACTTCCTGATCCGCTCCGAGCACGATGTCCGCACCCTGGCCCGCGCCCTGCGGCTGCGCGAGGAGGTCCTGCTGCGCACCGGGTACCCGCGCAACGACGCGCTGGTGGCCGGGCGCTCGGCCGGGCACTCGGCTGGGCACCGCACTGGACACCGCACTGGGCGGACCGCCGAACTCGCCGCCGAGCTGGGCATCCCCGAGGACCGGCGGGTGCTGCTGTACGCGCCGACCTTCCGCGGTGGCACCAGCGGCCGGGCGCGCGGCTTCGAGCTGCCCTTCGACGTCGAGGAGTTCACCCGCCGCCTCGGCGACCGCTACGTCCTCCTCGTCCGCTCCCACTACCTCGACCACGTCGTGCTGCCGCCCTCGGTCCGCGGCCGGGTCCTCGACGTCACCGGCCACCACGACATCACCCCGCTGCTCCTGCTGGCCGACGCGCTCGTCACGGACTACTCCTCGGTGATGTTCGACTACGCCCTGCTCGACCGGCCGATGCTCTTCTACGCCTACGACTGGGAGGAGTACGCGAACGAGACCCGCGGCACGTACTTCGACCTCAGGGAGCACGCCCCGGGCCCGTTCGTGGAGACCGAGGAGGCGCTGTTCTCCGCGCTCGCCGACCTCAAGGCCGCGGATACCGAGTACGCCGCGGCGCGCCACCGGTTCGTCACCGAATACGGCGAATACGACCGCGGCGACGCGGCCAGGACGATCGTCGACATGTTCTTCGGAGGTGGCCGCAGGTGAGCCGCGAGATCTTCTTCGTCTGCAACAGCGTCGACGAGTTGGGCGGCGTGACCACCTGGACCCACCAGATGGCCCGGCTGTTCACCGAGCGCGGCCACCGGGTGCACGTCATCGGCATCACCGGAACCGACGTCCCCCAGGACCTCGGCAGCCCCCTGGCCGAGCTGCCGTACGCGACCACCACGCTCTCCGAGACCCGACCGCCGAAGGCGGGCCCGAGCCGCGGCCTGCGCGCCAAGGTCAACGTGGCCGAGGCCCGCCGCCGCAGCGCCCGCGAGGCCGGCATGCGCGAACAGGCCGCGAAACTCACCGCGTTGTTCCGGGCGGCGGGCGAGGGCGCGGTCGTGATCGTCACCCAGGTGTGGGCGATGGAGTGGGTGGCGCTCGCCGACACCACCGGGCCGACCGTCATCGGCATGAGCCACGAGTCGTACGAGTACTCCCGCGCCACCTCCCGCTTCCGCCGCGTCAAGGAGTTCTACCGCGACGTGGACCGGCTGCTCCTGCTCACCCAGGAGGACGCCGACCTGTGGATCCTGCAGGGCCTGGACAACGCCGGTTTCATGCCCAACCCGCTGCCCTTCTGGCCCGAACGGCCCTCCCCGCGCGAGGAGAAGGCCGTCCTCAGCATGGGCCGGCTGGCCGACCAGAAGGGCATCGACATGCTCCTCGACGCCTGGTCCGAGGCCGCGCCCCTGCACCCGGACTGGACTCTGAAGATCTACGGCTCCGGCGAGGACGAGGAGACGCTGCGCAAGCAGTGCACCTCGCTCGGCCTGGACGGTTCGGTGCGGTGGATGGGCAGCACCTCCGACGTGCCGGGCGAACTGCGCACCGGCTCCGTCTTCGTCCAGTCCTCCCGGGGTGAGGGCTTCCCGCTCGCCCTGCTGGAGGCCATGGCCACCGCCCTGCCCTGCGCCGCCTTCGACTGCGCCCCCGGCGTCCGCGAGATCATCCGCGACGGCGAGGACGGGCTGCTGGCCTCCCTGGGCAACACCACCGAACTCGCCCGCAGGCTCGATGAATTGATGTCCGATCGGGCACTGCGCGACCGCATGGGCGAGGCCGCCCGCCGGAATGTCCGCCGCTACGGGACGGACGAGACCGTCCGGCGCTGGGAGGAGCTGTTCGCCTTCCTGGAGCGCTGAGCCGGCGGCTGACGCGCTGTGGTGAGCCGGGGTCTGATGCGCTGGCGTGAGCCGGGATCCGGCGCGGCGCGGCGGCGCGGCGCCTATCGGTTCCACGCCCTCCTCAACCGCCGCAGCCTGCGGGCCGCCACGCCCGCCGCCGCACGCGGTCCGGCCGCGACCCGTAGCGCCAGCGACCCGCCCGTCGTCGCGTGCGGCTGGGCCAGCACCAGCCCGTGCCGCCGGTCCGGCACGGCCAGCCGGCGCAGGCCCGGGCCGACCGCGCGGGCCGCGGCGTAGAGGGACAGGTCGTCGGCGAACCGCACGCGGACCCGTATGTCCCAGACATCCATCTCCGCGCTGCCCGCCGAGGCCAGGGCCCCCAGGTTGACCAGTGCCTCGGCGGTCCACGTCGCCGGGCCCGCGCCCGAGGCGCCGCCCGGGGTGCGGGAGGGGCCGGGGTTGAGGGCCGCGTCGCGGGTCATGCCCAGGCGGCCGTCGCCGCGGTGGCGCAGCTCGACGTCCGCCGTCAGCGGGTGGGCGGCGGCCAGCCGCCCGTACAGCTCGTGGACCCGGACGGTCACCCGCAGCAGCGACGGGCGGGCGCGGCCCGCGAGCCGCGGCTCGGCCTCGACCAGGACCGGCAGCCGGTGCAGCGGCTTGGTGTCGATCCCGTCCAGCTCCACCTCGGGCAGGTCCACGTCCCACACCGGCCGCCCGGCCACGCGCGCGTACGGCGGCAGCAGCCGGGCCGGGCGGTTGGCCAGCTCGGCCAGCCGCCCGAGGTCGCGCGGCTCCGCCGAGGCCAGCACGACCCGGGCGATCCAGCGCGCGGGTGCGCGGGCGGCCCGCAGCACGGACACGTCGAACGGGGCCAGATGCGCCCGGGTCAGCCGCCACCACTCGGCGCGGTGCCCGGGGGAGCGGGTGCCCAGCTCGCGGACGTACATCCGCAGGTCGTGGTCCAGGAACTTGACCTGTGCGGCGTGGGCCAGCAGCTTCTGACCGGCCTCCTCGAAGGTCTCGACGGCCAGCCGGTGGGCCGCGAGCCGGCCGCGCCAGTTGCCGATGTCGTCGCGCGCGAGCGAGATCGAGGCCCGCTGGGCGGCGCGCCGGACGTGCCAGATGTAAACGGTGTCGGGGATCAGCGCGATGCGCGGCCCCGCGGCCAGCACGCGCGCGGTGAAGACGAAGTCCTCGTAGCGGAATGCCCCTTCGGGGAAGGCGATGGAGTGCTCGGACAGGAAGGCCCGGTCGTAGAGCTTGTTGACGCAGAGGGTGTCCCGGACCATGCGCGGCAGCCCGGCCGGCGACGCGTACACCGCCTCGCGGACGAACAGGGCGCTCTGCCAGGGGACATCGCGCCCCTGGGGCAGCTCGCGACGCACGGACCGGCCCGCGACGACCTGTGCGCCGTGCCGGTCTGCCGCGGTGAACAGCGCCTCGGCCGCGCCCGGTTCCAGCACGTCGTCGCTGTCGAGGAACATCACGTACGGGGCGGTGGCCGCGCGCAGCCCGTCGTTGCGCGGGGAGCCGCAGCCGCCGCTGTTGGTGGTGCGGCGGATGACGCGGATCCGGGCATGGCGGGCGGCCAGTTCGGCCAGTACCTCCGGCGTGCGGTCGGTCGACGCGTCGTCCACGGCGATGACCTCGGCCACCGGGGTGCCCTGGCGGAGGGCGGACAGCACGGCGTCCGCGATGTGCTCGGCGTCGTTGAAGCCGATCACGATGACGCTGACCTGCGCGGCAGACGGCGCTATCGGGGGTTCTTTGGACATAAAGAACAATCCGTCTCTTTCGGCCTGTCGAGCGGCATATATCCAGTGAACCGGATCAATGCGGATGTTTCCTGTCTCAATACCTGAAAATCGGGCCATGCGCACAGCGAACCCCGCGCCGCCCCGGCCCGGGGAAGACGAGCCCGATCCCCCCGGGGCCCGGCC
>NZ_LIQY01000449.1 GCF_001418495.1 Streptomyces pathocidini
CGGGTGGCCGGGGGACGCGTGAGCGGGCTGCGCAGCGCGCTCACATCGTCCCCCTTCGTGCCGCCCCGTCGCAGCGATCCGTCCGGGTGGTTCGCGGTGGGCCCGGAAATGTCAGCCGTCCGGGCTGTTCTCCGCGCGATTCTCCTCCCTGGCCTCCTTCAACTTGCGGAGCAGTTCCCGCTTCTGGGCCTGCGGGTCGGCGTGTCCGGCCGCGCCTCGGCCGCCCCGGCGGCCGCCGCCGCGCATCGCGGAGCGCGGCAGGTTGGCCCGGGCACCGCCGACGCCGAGCAGATTGCCGGTGCCATTGCCTCGGGACATGGGGTCTCCTCTCGACCAGTGGTACGAGACGGTTCGTCTCGTAATGACCTCTCCAGAGTGCGCCCGCCACCGCCCCTTGTCAAGACGGAACGTCTCGCCTCGCGGTCTTGCTAGATTCGGACCATGCCCCAGTCCCGTAATCCCGACTCCGCCCGCCGCAGCGAGCGCTCCCGGCGCGCCATCCTCGACGCCGCCCTCGGCCTCGTCAGCGAGGTCGGCTATCCGAAGCTGACGATCGAGGCCATCGCCGCCCGCGCCGGGGTCGGCAAGCAGACCATCTACCGCTGGTGGCCCTCGAAGGCGGCGGTCCTGATGGACGCCTTCGTCGCCCTCGGCGAGGAGGCCTCGCGGGACGGCGAGTACGCGATCCCCGACACCGGGGACCTGGAGGCCGACCTCAAGCTCGTACTGCGCGCGACCGTCGACGAGCTCAACAACCCCAAGTACGACCGGCCCTACCGCGCCCTGGCCGCCGAGGGGGTCGTCAACCCCGAGATGAGCGTGGACTTCGTGCGGAAACTCGTCGAGCCCTCGGTCCAGCTCTACGTGACCCGGCTGCGGTCCGCCCAGGAGGCCGGGCAGGTCGCGGAGGACCTCGATCCGCGCATCGCGCTGGAGCTCCTGATCGGCCCGGTCGCCCACCGCTGGCTGATGCGGACCCTGCCGCTCACGCACGCGTACGCCGACGCGGTCGTCGAGTACGCGCTCCGCGGCCTCAGCCCGCGCTGACCCGCCACTGCCTTCGTGCGGGCGCTTTGACCGACCGCTCTGGGCGTGTCCGTGCGGTGTCTCTCGAGGGTGGCCGTCGGACTCCCGGCGGCGCCCCGGTCGGTGGTCAGTGGTGTTTGGGGCGGGTCTTTGCCAGTCGTCTCGGGGCGTCCGTGATGATTCCGTTGCAGCCCAGTCTCAGGGCGCGGTCGCGGTCGCGCGGGGTGTCGACCGTGTGCGCCCACACGCGGGGGATGCCGGAGGCGGCCGCGCGCCGCAGGTCCGCGTCGCGGGCGCGGTGGTCGACGTCCAGGACCGCGACGAAGTCGCGCCATTCCTCCGGGCGGTCGTGGCGCAGCTGGTCCGCCGAGCGCCACAGCTGCGCCATCAGCCCCATGCGGTGGGCGCGCTCGGCCAGCCACGGCCGGTTGGTGTTGACGAACACCGAGCGCGTCAGGCCACGCCGCTCGATCAGCCGGGCCAGGCCCGGCAGGCTCTCCGGGTCCTTGGCCTCCACCATCAGCACGCTTCGCCCGCCGAACCGGTCCAGCACCTCCGCCACTGTCGGCGGCCGCTCGGGCCGCCACCGGGCGCGCAGCGCAGCGGCGGGCCGCAGTCGTACGCCGGGCCAGTCGTGGCGGGTGAGATTCCGCACCTTGCCCTCGCGGTCGGTCGTGCGGTCCAGGGTCGGGTCGTGCATCACCACGAGCGTGCCGTCCCGCAGCATCCGGGAGTCGAAGTCGAGGACCTGGGCGTGGCCCGCCCGCTGCGCCGCGGCCAGCGCCGCCATGCTGTTCTCGGGCGCCTCGAGCGCGCCGCCGCGGTGCGCGACGTAGACGGTGTCGGGGAGTCTGCCCGCGGAAGGCTTCGGTGTGAACTCCAGCGGGGTGAGCGGTCCCGCGAGCGTGACCGCGACCGTCCCCACCAGCAGTGACCTTGTGAGCATGAACGCAACGCTAGGACGGTAAATGTCGGTATGCCCGTAATTGGCACCCCATTGGGCGGCGGGTCCCGACCACCCCGGATGGGGACTCGGGCCACCTGAGGAGCAGGATGGTGGCAGCATTGATCGGGCAACCGTCGAAGTGAGGGGATAGATGGGCTCCGACAACAGCCGCCACCGCGGCGGGGAAAGCAGGTTCTCCCAGTGGCTGCGCCGCCTGCCGGGAGCCGGGTCGGGCAGCGCCGATACGACGGAGACGGCCGCGAGCCGCGAGGACCTCCTGCTGGCCGCCGCCGCCGCGGGATTCCCCCTCGCCCAGGCCGCCTATCCCGAGGGCTACGGCTGTTCCTGCGACCGGATCGGCTGTCCCACCCCCGGCCGCCACCCGGTCTCCTTCGCCTGGCAGACCCAGGCCTCCACCGAAGCCGAGCAGGTCGCCCGCTGGCTGCGCGCCCAGCCCGAGGCCAACTTCATCACCGCGACCGGCATCAACCACGACGTCCTCGACGTTCCGGCCGAGGCCGGGCAGAGCGCGCTGGAGGTGCTGGACGCCGCGGAGGTCGAGGTCGGCCCGGTCGCCCGGAGCGGCGAGGGGCCGCAGGCCCGGGTGCTGTTCTTCACCGCGACCCGCGGCACCCCGGACGACGAGGACGAGTGGTGGCCCTGCGAGCTGGACTGCCACCCCGAGACCATGGACGAGCACCCGGGGCTGCGCTGGCACTGCCGCGGCAGCTATGTGCTCGTACCGCCCGCGAAGCTGCCGTCCGAGGGCTCGGTGGCCTGGCTGCGTGGCCCGGAGCTGCCGCTGCCCGATCCGCTGACGCTGCTGGAGGCGCTGACCGACGCCTGCGCGCGCTACGCCGGGGAGGGCGCGGGGCACGAGTCGGTGGCCTGGCCCCTCCACCACTGAGGCCCCCTCCACCTCCTGAGGCCACGCCCCTCTGCGGTGGCCACCGCGATATCGGTACCCCTCGGTCCACCACTGAGGCCAGGGAACACCGGGGCGCACTCCCGCGGGAAGGGGCCCGCACTCGTGCGAGAAGGGGGCCCGTACCCGTACGGCCAGGCGCGTGCTCAGCCGCCCTTCGCGGCCGTCAGGCCCTCCAGCCGGTTGAGGAACTCCACCGGGCCGTTCTTCGGTATGCGCACCACCGACTCGGAGATCTTCGCCAGGGACAGCCACTTCTCCGGCTTGCCCTTCATCAGCGTGTTCGCCGTGCTGTTGTCGATCTCGCCGACCTTGTAGCCGGGGGCCATGGTCCGCTTCTCGGCGTGGTGGGCCGCGAAGAACGCCAGCGCGCCGCCGTCTGCGGTGCGCAGCGCGACTGGCGCGTACTGCGGGGGGCCGGCGGGCTGGTCGATGTACTCGGTCCAGTACCGCAGGGTCTTCGCCGTCCGCTGGCGCTGCGCCCGCAGCACCGA
Organism: Streptomyces pathocidini; assembly: GCF_001418495.1. Lineage (GTDB taxonomy): Bacteria > Actinomycetota > Actinomycetes > Streptomycetales > Streptomycetaceae > Streptomyces > Streptomyces pathocidini. The sequence continues at coordinate 3,392 of NZ_LIQY01000449.1, forward strand.
GGTCAGGGCGCCGTCCGCGAACTCGCCCTCGCCGGTGCGCAGATACTCCGCGTACGCCCTGCTCAGCCGGTTCGGCGCGATCGGGAGCCCGGCGCCGCCGCCGACCGGCTCGGCCCAGCCGTCCTGGTCGGTCCTGAACTCCGGCACCTGGTTCTCGGCCACCACCGCGAGGTAGGCGGCCTTCCACGGCTCGGTCGAGCCGTTGCGGGTGAACAGCACCAGCCAGCGGTTGTCGTCCCGGTTGCTGGCCGCGTCCGCCAGGAAGAACCGCGGCCAGCCCTTCTGCTTCGGGATGGTGAACTCGGCGTCCTTGAGCCGCAGCGCGGGGTAGTCCGGCCAGCCCTTGGGCCGGGTCTCGCGCTGCGCCCGGACACCGGGCAGGGTCAGCGCGTGGAGCGGCCCGGTCTCGACGGCGGACATCGCCGCCGGATCGGACTTCGTGTACGCCTTGTTGTAGCCGGTGGTGAACCGCTGGAGCGCCTTGGCGGCGTCAGCCTTCGTCGCGGACGGCAGGATCTCCCGCTCGCCGTGCACGGTCACGCACCCGGTCAACAGGGCCGTCGACAGGGTGGTCGCTGACAGGAACGCCGTCACCTGGGGCAACCTGCGTGGCGTCCGGTTCATCGGGCTGGGGCTCCTTCGCGGGCTCCTGCGGGGCTGCTGGTGTCGCGCTCGCGCGCGGCGCAACCTTACCCGGAGCCAGGAACAGCACGAGCGTGGGGATCAAGTACAGGGCCCAGACCGTTACTTGGAGCACGGTCGGATCCGGCTGGAAGTTGACCGTCCCCTTCAGCAGCGTGCCGTACCAGCTGTCCGGCGGCACCGCCGTGCTGATGTCGAACGCCTTCGTGCCCAGCCCCGGCAGGAAGCGCGCCTCCTGCAGATCGTGGAACCCGTACGCCAGCACGCCCGCGGCGACCACGACCAGCAGGCCGCCGGTCCAGGTGAAGAACCGCGCCAGATCGATGCGCAGCGCGCCCCGGTAGAACAGCCAGCCCATGGCCACCGCGGTCAGCAGGCCCAGCACGACGCCGGCCAGCGGCAGGGCCGTGCCGTCGTCGGTCGCCTTCACCGCGCGCCACACGAACAGCGCGGTCTCCAGGCCCTCCCGGCCGACGGCCAGGAAGGCCGTGGCCACCAGGGCGCCGGTGCCGACGGCCAGCGCCTGGTCCAGCCTGCCCTGGAGTTCGGCCTTCAGATGGCGGGCGGTGCGCCGCATCCAGAAGACCATCCACGTCACCAGGGAGACCGCCACGATCGACAGCGAGCCGCCCAGCAACTCCTGGGCTTCGAAGGTCAGTTGGCGCGACCCGTACTCCAGGACGGCGCCGAAGGCCAGGCTCAGTGCGACGGCCGTGGCGATGCCCGTCCAGATGGGGCGCAGTGCGTCCCGGCGGCCCGTCTTGACCAGGTAGGCGACGAGGATACAGACGACCAGGCTGGCCTCCAGGCCCTCGCGCAGGCCGATGAGGAAGTTGGCGAACATCAGGAGGCGTTCCTCTCCGTGGCCTCGAACAGGGCCCGGCCCCACCAGTCGCCCCGGTCCCGCACACCCGGCGGAACGGCGAACAGGCCGGAACTCACGTGCTGGATGTACTCGTTGAGCACATCGGCGCGGGCCAGGCTCCGCTGGACCGGCACGAACCCGGTGCGCACGTCGCGCTGGTACGCGATGAAGAACAGACCCGCGTCGAGCAGCCCGAGCCCGTCGGTGCCGTCGGTGAAGGAGTAGCCGCGGCGCAGGATCGTCGCACCGCCGTTGCTGTCGGGGTGCGCCAGCCGTACGTGGGCGGTCGCCGGCATCGCCTTCAGGTCCGGCTCGTCGCGCTCGCGCCGTCTGCCGTACGGCGCGCCCTCGCCCTTGGTGCGGCCGAAGATGTCCTCCTGCTCCTTCAGGGAGGTGCGGTCCCACGGTTCGATCCGCATCCTGATGCGGCGGGTGACGACGTAGCTGCCGCCGGCCAGCCACGTCGGGCCGTCCTTGTCCGAGACCCACACGTGCTTGCGGAGGGCGGGCGCGTCGGTGCCCGCGATGTTGCGGGTGCCGTCCTTGAAGCCCATCAGGTTGCGAGGGGTCTGCTCGCCGGGTGTGGTGGAGGAGGTCTTGCCGAAGCCGAGCTGGGACCAGCGGATGGCGGCCCGGCCGAAGCCGATGCGGGACAGGTTGCGAATCGCGTGCACGGCCACCTGCGGGTCGTCGGCGCAGGCCTGGACGCACAGGTCGCCGCCGCTGCGGGCCGGGTCGAGGGCGTCGCCGGGGAACTTCTCCAACTCCACCAGGGCCTCGGGGAGTTGGGACTTCAGGCCGAAGCGGTCCTCGCCGTCCTTCACGAACAGCGTGCGGCCGAAGCCGATCGTGACGGTGAGCCGGGAGGGCTTGAGGCCCAGGGCCTCGCCGGTGTCGTCCGGCGGCGCCTCCGGCAGTCCGCCGACGGCGCCCTCGCCGACGGGCCGCCCCGCGGTCATGGCCGCGGCGGCGGCCGTCCACTCCTTGAGGAGGGCGATCAGCGCGGTCCGGTCCTTGGTGGTGACGTCGAACGCGGCGAAGTGCAGCCGGTCCTGGACGGGGGTGGCGATCCCGGCCTGGTGCTCGCCGTGGAAGGGCACGGCCGCGCCCTCGCTCGCGACGTTCTGCGTGCCGGAGCCGCCGCCCAGCGCGGCCGCAGCCCCGCCCGCCGCGGCGGCGCCGAGCGCGAGCCCGGCACCGCCCCAGCCGAGGAGGGAGCGGCGGGAGGGGGAGGCGCCGGCCGCCGCTGTCTGTTCAGCCGCTGTCTGTTCGGGCGCGGGCCTGTCGGCCCTGGGCCGGTCCGCCCCTAGCTGGTCCGCCGCGGGTCCACCCGGCACGGGTGCTTCCGGCGTGGCCTCGTCTCGCATGGCCCCGGCCCTACTTCGCGACCGCGGCGGCCAGCTTGGACAGCGGCTCGGCGAGCGCGTTGACCCCGTCGGACAGCTCCTTGCGGTCGGCCTCGCCGACCTTGTCGTAGGAGGTGAACTCGTACGAGCCCTTGTCCTCGCGGTACTTGTCCAGCAGGCCGTTCAGGGCCGTGAACTGCGCGTCCAACTCCTTGACCAGGGCCGGGTCGTTGGCCGAGACGACCGGCTTCAGCAGCTCGTAGGACTTCTGCGCGCCCTCGACGTTGGCCTTGAAGTCGACCAGGTCGGTGTGGCTGTAGCGCTCCTCCTCGCCGGTCACCTTGCCGGTGGCGACCTCGTCGAGCAGCTCCTTGGCGCCGTTGGCCATGCCGGTCGGGGTGATGTCGGCCTTGCCGACCCGCCGCTGCCAGTCCGCCAGGTCCTTCACCAGGGTCCCGGCGAGCTCCTTCTCCGCCGCGCCGATCTTCCCGTCCTGCCACAGTGCCTTCTCCAGGCGGTGCCAGCCCGTCCACTCCTGGCCTTTCTCCAGGCCGTCCTCGCGCAGGTCGACCTTCGGGTCGATGTCGCCGAAGGACTCGGCCACCGGCTCGGTGCGCTCCCAGCCGATCCGGGACGGGGCGTACGCCTTCTCGGCGCCCGCCACGTCGCCCTTCGCGACCGCGTCGGTGAAGACCCTGACCAGCGGCAGGGTCTCGTCCGCCTGCGCCTGGGCGTACTTGCGGTACTCGGCGACGGCCGCGTCCAGGCGCGGATCGCGCTTCTTGGGGGCGCCCTCGCCGGTGGCGGTGACCTTCTGCCGGATGCCGTCGCCCTTCATGCCGGGCTTGCAGGCGATCTCGTACGAACCGGGCTTGACCTCGGCGGTGATGTCGGCGGTCGTGCCGGGGCCGATGTTCTCCCGCTCGGTGACGATCCGGTCGCCGGGGGCGTAGAGGTAGACCTCGGTGACCTTGGCGCCCTTGTTCTCCACCGCGAGCTTGACGTGCCCGGCGGGGAACCGCTCGGCCGACACCTCGCACGCGGTGTCGGAGGCGGTGACCGCGATGGCGTCCGAGGCCTTCGCGTCGCTCTTCTCCGCGCAGCCCGTGACGGCGGTGAGCGCCGCGGCGGCGGTGAGGGCGAGGGCGGCGCCCGAGGATGTACGGACGGCTCGCGGGGCGCGCGTGGCTGGCATTCGGACTCCAGAGTCGAACAAAGAGGGTATGCGGGGATATTGATTGGTTAGGCTCGCCTAACCTACCCGAGGCTTACCGGAAGAGTTCCCGGCCGTCCAGTGATCCGGGTCTCATCCCGGATGGGCGGGGGTAGTTGTCACAGGGGCGTGCCAGGATGGCCAATGGCTCGGGTTCAACGGCCGTATTCGCTCATGACCGGGCGAGTGCGACATCTGGGGGGATGATGTCTCAAACCATGCCATTCGGTGCGGCGCTTCGAGAGCTGCGCGGAGCGCAGAAGACGGCCAAGGGCGTCTCGCTCTACTCGCGCCACGTCAACCGGCCCGCGGGCCGGTTGNNGTCACGCTGGTCAGCGCCGCGTTCAGCTTCACCGCCGTCGCCGCGCTCGCCTTCACCCGCCCGTCCTGGCCGCTGGCCGCCACCGTCTACGTGGCCCTCGCGGCCGGGTTCGCCTTCGACTCGGCGGACGGTCAGCTGGCCCGGCTGCGCCGGGAGAGCAGCGCGGCGGGGGAGTGGCTCGAC
>NZ_LIQY01000045.1 GCF_001418495.1 Streptomyces pathocidini
CAGGCCCGCCAGCCGGTCGAGCAGCAGCCCGCCCTGGGCGTAGCGCTCGTCGGCCCGCATGCTCAGGTGGCAGCTGAGCACCCCCAGTCGCGCGCGCCCGATTCGCACGACCGCGGTCGCGAACCCGCGCTGGTGCAGGCCCGGCGTACGCGGCAGCAGGACGTCCGCGGTGCGCTCGACGTGGGCGCGCAGCGAGGCGAGGATCAGCGGCCCGGCGGCCGTCGCCCCGCCCGTCACGTACACGAGGTCGGAGTCCGCGGCCAGCCGGGCCGCGTGCTTGCGCCAGCGGAAGAACCGCGGCGCCTCTTGGACGCACACGAGATCGGGGGCGCACGCCCGGATCACCCGGGCGAGCGCCGCCCGATCGTCGCGCAGCGAGCGGACGTTGTAGCTGAGCACACGGACCACGGCGGAGCCGTCCGGCTCGGTACGGGAGGCCGGCAGGTCCGGCAGTACGGAACTCATGCCTCTGGCCTACACCCTTCCCGCCGGTTCGCGGCCGATTTCACGGTCTCCGACAGCCCACGCGCCGGGACGGCGCCGGGACGCGGCGCTCAGCCCTGCCGGGCCAGGTCCGCCGCGCCGACCAGGCCCGCCTTGCCGCCGAGCTGGGCTGCGAGGACCTGGGCGTGCGGCCGGTACTGGCCGCCCACCAGCCAGCGGCGGAAGGACTTGCGGATCGGCTCCAGGACGAGGTCGCCCTCGTCGGAGACCCCGCCGCCGACGATGAACGCCCCGGGGTCGAAGAGCGACGCCAGGTCGGCGAGGCCCGCACCGGCCCAGCGGGCCAGCTCGCGGAAGGAGTCGATGGCGACCGGGTCGCCCTGCCGGGCCGCCTCGCTGACGTGCTTGCCCTCGATCGAGTCGGGGGTGCCGTCGCCGAGGCCCAGCAGGATCGCGGCGTTGTCGGGGGTGGCGACGGCGCGCTGGCGCGCGTACCGCACGAGGGCGCGCCCGGAGGCGTACTGCTCCCAGCAGCCCTGGCTGCCGCAGCCGCACAGCAGGCCGTCCGGCACGACCCGGATGTGGCCGAACTCGCCCGCGACGCCGAACCGGCCGCGGCGCAGCTTGTTGCCGATGATGATGCCGCCGCCGAGGCCGGTGCCGAGGGTGATGCAGATGACGTCCTCGTGGCCCTGGCCCGCGCCGAAGCGGTACTCGCCCCAGGCCGCCGCGTTGGCGTCGTTCTCGACGACGACGGGCAGGCCGACGCGCTGCTCGACCTTGTCCTTGAGCGCCTCGTGGCGCCAGTTGATGTTGGGGGCGAAGAGTACGGTCGCGCGCTTGTCGTCCACGTAGCCCGCCGCGCCGATGCCGACGGCCTCGACCTGGTGGCTGCTGCTGACCGTGCGCACGGCGTCGGCGATGGCGTCGACGACCCCCTCGGCCGTGGGCGGGGTCGGCACCTTGCACGTCTCGCGGATCGTGCCCTCTTCGTCGACCACGCCGGCCGCGATCTTGGTGCCGCCGATGTCGACGCCGATGGTGAGTCCCATGTGTCCCTCAGTTTTTCGGTCGTACCCCGCTGCGGCCAACCGTACCGGAGGGGCGGCGGGCGGTACGGCTGGAGGGACCGGGCAATACCGCCCTGAACAGGGCGGAAGCGGCCGAGCCGTTACGGGTCCGTGCCGGTCGCCGGTTCGTCAGTCGAGATCGTCAAGGTCGATGCGCTCGGGGCCCGAACCGTCCGGCACGTCGCGCGTCCAGCGCCGCTCCTGGCCCTCGACGGCGGCCCGGTAGGCCGCCAGCAGTTCGGAGCCGGCGGCGGCCAGATGGCCGAAGACCTCGGGGTTGCGCTCGACCACCGGCTCGACGGCGGCCTTGGCCTGGGAGATCAGCTGCTGCACCGCGTCCCCGGCCGCCGCGCCGGCGATCGGGATCTGGAACGAGGACAGCTTGCCGGCGACCGCGTCGGCCAGCTTGCGCAGCTCCTCGACGGGGGTGCCGGGCTCCTCCCCCTGCCGGGCGCGGTGGCGCGCCTGCTCGGCGGCCAGGTCCTCGGCACAGGCCTTCGCCCAGGCGTCTGCGTCGGCGGTGTCGGCTGCGGGGCGCTCGGTGGCGTCGCTCATGGCGGGCTCCTGCTGGAGGACTTCGGAGATACCTCGACGTTACCCGAAGGAAGGGCCCCGGTTCACGGCCCGGGCCGGGGACGGCGGGCTCTCGCCGTTCGGCAGCCGCGATGCGGCCGAGTGCCGCGGGGGTGCGATGCGGCTGGCGCCACCCGGGGAAGGTCCGGCTCAGAGCCGGAGTGCGGACCGGGCCAGGCGGCTGCCGAGGGTCGGAGCGACCGGTTGCTCCGGGCGAGACCCCGGCACCGCCTTGGCGGCCGGAACCCACGGGGTGATGGCCACCGGCTCCGGGTGCGTGGCGCGGCGGCGAGGCCCGGCAGCCTTACGCGGTCGGCGCTGCGGCTTTGAGCCGGAGTGCCGACCGGGCCGGGCCCGCCGCCGAGAGTCGGCGCGACCAGCTGCTCCAGGGCGAGGCCCCGGCACCACCTCGGCGGCTGGTCCCCACAGGGTGATGGCTACCGGGTGGGCGGCGCAGCGGCGAGGCCCGGCAGCCCTACGGGGTCGGCAGTTGCCCGCTCGGCCAGAGTGCCGGGTCCGGGGTGAAGCGGATGCTCAGTTCGCCGTCCGCGAGCCGCGCGCCGGACACCGAGCAGCGGCGCAGCGCGGACGGCAGCGGCCGGATCCGGCGGAACGGGCCGACGGCGAGGACGAGTTCGTCGCCGCGGCGTACGAGGTCCAGCTCCTCCCGCTCGGCCCCGGGCAGCGGCAGCCGCCACACAAGTACGCCCTCGTCGGCGAGCCGGTCCTCGACCACGCCGGGGCCGGAGCGCTGGTCGGAGCCGTGGCCGAGCCCACCGGCGTGGCCTGGCCCACCGCTGTGTCCGGGCGGGGCGCCGCGCTCGGACGCGTCCGAGCCGCGCACCGGCCGGTCGGCGTCCGTCGGTTCCGCGAGCCCGCCCGCCTCCGCGAGGACCGCGAGGTCGTCCGGGCCCGACGGCTCGTGGCCGAGGTGCGGCAGCTCGTGGACCGGAGGGCCGACCGCGGGGTCGGCCGAGCCCTCGGCCAGGTCCTCGTACAGCCCCTTCAGGGCCGTCTGCTGGTGGCCCGAGGCGGCGGCCAGCCAGGGGTCGGTGGAGCCGGTGGGCAGCAGCCGGTTGGCGACGACGGCGTCGAGCGGCAGGCCGTACAGCGCGAGGGCCGCGCGGGCGGTGCGCAGCGTCTCGGCGGCGGTGGGGCCCGGTTCGAGGACGAGCCGGACGGTCGTCGTGCCGGAGTCCAGCAGGGCCTGCGCGGCGGCGAGGTCGCGCTCGCAGCGCTCGGCCGTTTCGTACAGCCACCGGGCGGGCATCGGCACGCCCGCCAGCTGGGCGAGCATCGGGCGCAGCGCGCGGGCGGCCTGCCGCTCGGGCGGCAGCAACCGCCGCAGGTAGCGGCGCAGTTGCCTGGGCAGCGCGAGCGCCGCCAGGGTGTCCGGCAGCGGCGGCAGGTCGATGACGACGGTGTCCCAGGCGGGCACGGTCGACCCGGCGCCGCCGGAGTCGTCGGAGTCGTCACCGGCGGCCGGCGCGGCCTCCGAACGCTCGTGGAGCGCCTTCAGGGCGTGGAGCAGGGCGAGTTGGGGCGCGCCGGGGAGTTCGGTGACCTCGTCCCGGTCGAGCGGATTGGCGCCGAGCAGGTCGAGTACGGCGGAGCCGCGCTCCTGGAGGGCGAGGAGTTCGGTGCGGAAGTGCTCGGCGGGGTCGATGCGGGCGACCCAGAGGCCGCCACCGGTTCCGGGGCGGTGGCCGGTCCGGGCGGCCTCGGTGGTCCGGCCACTCTCAGCGATCCGGGCGGCCTCGGCGGCGATCCGGGCGGCCTGAGCGGTGTCAGCGGTGCCGGCGGTGTGGGCTGTATCGGTACCGGCGGTGCCGCCGGTACCGGACCCGTCGAAGTCGTCGCGACCGGCACCGGAGATCGGCGCGAAATCCGGGCCGGCGCCGGGGATCGGCGCGAAGTCCGGGCCGGCACCCGGCGGTTCGTCGTCCGGCGCGGCGCCCGCGTCCGCAACCGCGTCCACGTCCGCAACCCGGACCGGTGCGGTCCACGGCCGTGGATCCGTGCCGCGCGCCTGGGCGGGGATTCGGGCGTCCGCGCCGCGGCCGCCGCCCCGGGTCCCCGGCACCTCCCCCAATCGGTCGGTGGTCAGCAGCAAGGTGCGGTGCCCCGCGCGGGCGGCGGCGACGGCGGTCGCCGCGGCGACCGTGGTGCGCCCGGCGCCGCCCGCCCCCGTGATCAGGACTGTCCGGGCTCTCCCCACGTCAGGCCTGGGTTCCGCTCTCGACGCGCTTCTTCAGGCCAGCGAGGGCCCGGTCGATGATGACCTTCTCGGCCTTGCGCTTGATCATGCCGAGCATCGGGATCTTGACATCCACCGTCAGCTGGTACGTGACCTCGGTGCGCTTGCCGTCCGCCAGCGGCGCCAGCCGGTACGAGCCGTCCAGGGCGCGCAGCATCTGGGACTTGACCAGCGACCAGCTGACCTCGTTCGCACCGGTCCAGGTGTAGCCGAGGGTGTGGTCGTCCTTGATCGCGCCGGCGTCGAGCAGCAGCCGGACCTGCTCGGCCCGCCCCCGCTCGTCCCGGGCGAGGACCTCGGCCTCCTTGACCTCGCCGGTCCACTCCGGGTAGCGGTCGAAGTCGGCGATGACCGACATGACGTCGGAGGGTGCCGCGTCGATCTCGATGCTCGAGCTGGTGTGTTCCGCCATCGCGGGGGCTCCTCCACGTACGGGCCGCGGATCCGCGGCCTGTCTGCCTGCCGGTGAAGGCTACCGTGCGCAGGTCGGGGGCCGGAGCCGTACCCTCCGTGACGAACCGGAACCGGCCACCCCGGACCGCTCCTCAGCTCTGGGCCAGCTCAGGCGGCCGGCTCAGACGCCTGGCTCAGGCGGCGAGCTCAGGCCGAAAGGCTCACACGGCCGGCTCAGGCCACAGGGCCCACCGCTCCGGTCTCACCACTCCAGCGCCCACGGCCGCCCCGTCGAGGCGAAGTGCCCGACGTTGACGCACTCGGTCACCCCGATCCGCATCCGGCGGGTCAGCGGCTGGTGCACGTGCCCGAACAGCGCGTACCGCGGCCGGGTCGCGCGGATCGCCTCCAGCAGAGCCGAACTGCCGCGCTCGAAGCGGCGGGCGACCGTGTCGTAGCAGAGCTCGGGCACGTCGGGCGGGATGTGCGTGCAGAGCACGTCCACCTTCCCCAGCGCGGCGACCTTCTCGGCGTACTCGGCGTCGTCGATCTCGTACGGGGTGTGCATCGGGGTGCGCAGGCCGCCGCCGACGAAGCCGAAGACCAGGCCACCGATCTCGGTCCGCTGTCCGTCGAGGACGGTGGTCCCGGAGCCCGCGTACTCGGGCCACAGGCGCGGGATGTCGACGTTGCCGTAGGTGGCGTACGTGGGGCGCGGGAAGGCGGCGAACAGTTCGGCGTACTGCTTGCGTACGGCGGCCTCGATGGCGGCGTTGCGGTCGAGGCCGGCCCACAGCCCGGTGCCGAACGCGCGCGCCTCCTCGAACCGCCTGGCGGTGCGCAGTTCGACGATGCGGTGGGCGTTCTCGGTGCCGAAGAGGTCGGGGAAGATGCCCCGCGAGTGGTCGGCGTAGTCGAGGAAGAGCACCAGGTCGCCGAGGCAGACGAGGGCGTCGGCGCCGTCCCCCGCCCTGGCGAGGTCGCGGCTGTTGCCGTGCACATCGCTCACCACATGGACTCGCATGGCCAGACCCTACGACGCGGGGCCCGCCCACGGGAGGGCGCCCGCCCCGTCCGGCCTGCCCCACCTGCGGTTGCTTTGGGGTCTCCGAGTGCCTGGACTACGCTGCGGCTGAGCGAACCGGCCGGGCATGTGACGCAAGGAACATCTGCCCTCGCCCCCTACCGGGACCCCTGTACCGGTGGGTAACGTCCGGGCCGTCCACACCCTGTCGTGAGCAAGGGCGGCGGACGGCGCAGCACATCACGGAGTGGCACACGACGAAGTGGCGCCGGCGCCCCGACGAGGAGCAGCAGTCTTGCGCGAGTTCAGCCTTCCGGCCCTGTACGAGGTCCCCGCGGACGGCAACCTGACCGATCTGATCCGCCGCAACGCCGCGCTGCATCCCGCGGCCGCGGTCATCAGCCGCAAGCGGAACGGCCGTTGGGAGGACGTGACCGCAGCCGCCTTCCTCGACGAGGTGCAGGACGCCGCGAAGGGCCTGATCGCCGCCGGGATCCGGCCGGGCGACCGGATCGGCCTGATGTCGCGCACCCGGTACGAGTGGACGCTGCTGGACTTCGCGGTGTGGAGCGCGGGCGCGGTCACCGTGCCGGTGTACGAGACGAGTTCGCCCGAGCAGATCGCCTGGATCCTCGGCGACTCGGGCACGGTCGCCTGCCTGGCCGAGTCGGACGCGCACCTGGCCGCGATCGAGTCCGTACGGGACCGGCTGCCGGCGCTGGGCCGGGTCTGGCAGATCGAGCGCGGGGCCGTGGAACAGCTGCGCGCGAAAGGCGCGGGGGTGCCCGACACCGAGGTGGCGGAGCGCGGCCGGATCGCGACGGCGGACTCGCCCGCGACGATCGTCTACACCTCGGGCACCACGGGCCGCCCCAAGGGCTGTGTGCTGACCCACCGCAACTTCTTCGCGGAGTGCGGCAACATCGTGGAGCGGCTGCGCCCGCTGTTCCGCACCGGGCACTCCTCGGTGCTGCTGTTCCTGCCGCTCGCGCACGTCTTCGGGCGGCTGGTCGAGGTCGCCTCCGTGCTGGCCCCGATCCGGCTCGGGCACGTGGCCGACGTCAAGAACCTCACCGACGAACTCGCCTCGTTCCGGCCGACGATGGTGCTCGGGGTGCCGCGCGTCTTCGAGAAGGTCTACAACGCGGCGCGGGCCAAGGCCCAGGCGGACGGCAAGGGGAAGATCTTCGACAAGGCGGCCGACACCGCCATCGCGTACAGCCGCGCGCTGGACACCGCGGGCGGGCCCTCGATGGGGCTCAGGCTCAAACACAAGGTCTTCGACCGGCTGGTGTACGGCAAGCTGCGCGCGGTGCTCGGCGGGCGGGCCACGCACGCGATCTCCGGGGGCGCGCCGCTCGGCGAGCGGCTCGGCCACTTCTACCGCGGCATCGGCTTCACGGTCCTGGAGGGGTACGGGCTGACGGAGTCCTGCGCGGCGACCGCCTTCAACCCGTGGGACCGGCAGAAGATCGGCACGGTGGGGCAGCCGCTGCCAGGTTCGGTCGTGCGGATCGCGGATGACGGCGAGGTGCTGCTGCACGGCGAACACGTCTTCACCGGCTACTGGAACAACCCGGCCGCGACGGCCGAGGCGCTGTCGGACGGCTGGTTCCACACCGGGGACATCGGCACGCTCGACGAGGACGGCTATCTGGCGATCACCGGCCGCAAGAAGGAGATCATCGTGACCGCGGGCGGCAAGAACGTCGCTCCCGCGGTGATCGAGGACCGTATCCGGGCGCACGCGCTGGTCGCGGAGTGCATGGTCGTGGGCGACGGGCGGCCGTTCGTGGGCGCGCTGGTCACGCTGGACGAGGAGTTCCTGCCGCGCTGGATCGCCGACCACGGCAAGCCGGCCGGCGCGACCGTCGCCGAACTGCGCACCGACCCCGACCTGTTGGTAGCGGTGCAGCGTGCGGTGGACGACGGCAACGCGGCGGTGTCGAAGGCGGAGTCGGTGCGCAAGTTCCGCATCCTGCCGGTGCAGTTCACGGAGGACTCGGGCCACCTCACGCCGTCGCTGAAGCTCAAGCGGAACGTGGTGGCGAAGGACTTCGCCGACGAGATCGAGGCGATCTACACGAGCTGAGCACTGCCGGCCGCCCGGCTGAGGACTCCGCACCGGCTGAAGGGAGCGGGCCGGCCGAGAGGGACGGGGCGGCCGAGCAGGGGCTGGTCGACCCCGCCCAGCTCAGGGGCCGGGCAGCCGTACCGGCTCAGAGAGCTGACCGACCGCACCGGCTCAGGGGGCGAACACAGGATCGTGGGCAGTGCGAAGATGACCGAGCCGGCCGCCGGCAGGTTGTAGTCGGTGAAGAACTGGCCACGGACCGACCGTACCGGCTGAGGGTGGGTCGGCCGGTACGGCTCAGGAGCAGGCCGCCGGCCGGGCCGCTGAGCGGCGTCGTGTGTTCCCCGTAGAACCGGTGAAACTCATCCAGGTCCTGCCACACACCGGTGGCGAGGCCTGCCGCGGCCGCTCACAGCAGCGCCGCCAGCCGCTCCGCCAGCAGGTCCCAGCGCCAGCGATCCTCCACCCACGCGCGCCCCCGCTCCCCCATGCGGCGCCGCAGTTCGGGATCCTTCAGGAGCGTGGCGATCCGGTCGGCCGCGTCCTCGGCCGACTCGCCGCGGACGACCCAGCCTGTCTCCCCGTCGAGCACCGCGTCCGGTGCCCCGCCGGAGTCCCCGGCCACCACCGGGAGCCCGGTCGCGGAGGCCTCCAGGTAGACGATCCCGAGCCCTTCGACGTCGAGGCCGCCCCGGCGCGTACGGCAGGGCATCGCGAAGACGTCGCCCGCGCCGTAGTGGGCGGGCAGCTCCTCCCACGGCACCGCGCCGGTGAAACGTACGCAATCGGCCACGCCGGTCTCCGCCGCCAGCCGCTCCAGGTCCGCCCGGTACGGCCCGCCGCCGACGATCAGCAGGACCGCGTCCGGAACCGCCGCCAGGATCCGCGGCATCGCCCGGATCAGCGTGTCCTGCCCCTTGCGCGGCACGAGCCGCGAGACGCATACCACGACGGGCCGGTCGGCCAGGCCCAGCCGGGCCCGTACGGCGTCGCCGCCGGACGCCGGATGGAAGGCCTTCTCGTCGACCCCGGGCGGGAGTTGGACCATCCGCCCCGCGGCCTCGGGCGTCAGCGCGGTGGCGATACGGGAGCGGGTGTACTCGCCGAGATAGGTGATCGTGTCCGTGCCCTCGCCGATCCGCCGCAGCAGCTGCCGCGAGCCGGGCTGGGCCCAGCTG
>NZ_LIQY01000450.1 GCF_001418495.1 Streptomyces pathocidini
CTTCTACGCGGTCTCCTCCCGCCCCGCCCTGCTCAGCAGCCACGCCGCCAACCACCCGCCCACCAGCACCGCGGCGGCACCGACCAACTGGCCCGTCTCCACGCCGGAGGCGAAGGCGCCGGATACCGCCGCGCGCTCCGCGTCCGTACGGGCCGCCGCCAGCGCCGCGGGCAGGGACGAGCCCGCCGATACCAGGGCCGCCGGGAGCAGCGCAGAGAAGCGGGAGCCGAGGACCGCGCCCAGGACCGCGACGCCCAGGCCGTTGCCGAACTCTGCGAGGGTGCCGTTGATGCCCGCGCCGACCCCGGCCCGGTCCCGCGGGATCGCCGACATGATCGCCTCGGCCATGGCCGGGTTGGCGAAGGCACAGCCCGCGCCCATCACGACCAGGCCCACCAGCAGCACGCCGTAGCCGTCGGAGGCGAAGAGCGCGACCACGGCCAGGCCGACCGCCAGCAGCCCCATGCCCACGGCGATGGCGAGCGGCAGCCCGAGGGCGCGCGTCACCCGTGCCGAGACGCCGGTGAAGTTGAGCGCGACCACGGTCAGCGCGAGCGGCGCCGTCCGCAGCCCCGCCTCCAACGGGCCGTATCCGGCGATGAACTGGAGGTGCTGGGTCAGCAGGAACAGTGCGCCGCCCGCCCCGAAGGTGATCAGGATGGCGCCCGCGACCGCGCCCGAGAACCGCCGGTCGCGGAAGAAGTGCATATCGAGCATCGGGTACGGGATGCGGCTCTCCCAGTACGCGAAGGCGGCCAGAACGACCACGCCGACCGCGGCCGGGAGCAGCACCTGTCCCGACCCCCAGCCGTGCTCCGGGCCGGAGATGATCGCGTACACGAGCGCCGTCATGCCGACCGTGGACAGCAGCGCGCCGAGCAGGTCGGGGCGGTCGCCGCGCGGGCTCTTGGACTCCGGGACGAGCACGACCACCGCGACGATCCCGAGGGCCACCACGGGCAGGTTGATCAGGAAGATCGCGCCCCACCAGAAGTGGTCGAGCACGATGCCGCCGATCAGCGGGCCGCAGGCGAAGCCGAGCGCGTTGACCGCGGCCCAGATGCCGATGGCCCTGATCCGCTCCTCGTCGTCGAAGATCTGCAGCGCCACGGCCAGGGTCGTGGTGAGCAGCAGCGCGCCGCCGATGCCCATGCCCGCCCGGGCGGCGATCAACTGGCCGGTGGTCTGGGCGAATCCGGCCGCCAGCGAGCCGATGCCGAAGAGGATCAGGCCGGTCAGCAGCATCAGCTTGCGGCCGTAGCGGTCGGCGGTGTTGCCCGCGGTGAGCAGCAGCCCCGACTGCACGAGCGAGTACGCGTTGATCATCCACTGGACGTCGGCCGTGCTCGCCCCCAACTCCCGGGTCAGGGAGGGGATCGCGACGCTCAGGATGGTGTTGTCGAGCAGGACCACGAGCTGCGCGAGGCAGATCACCCCGAGGATCAGCCAGCGCGTGGGCAGGCGCTCGCCTCGGTCGGCGGGGGGAGAGGTCGCGTCGGCGGCCACGGCGGTCATGCGGACTCCGGTGAGTCGGGGGTGCGAGTGCGGTGCCCCCGGAGGGCCACCGCACCCGCACCGGCCAATGCGATCACGCGGATCGCGGGGCGAATTTCGCGATCGGGTTCTCCAGCACGCCGATGACCTGCAGGGCGCCCGCCGGGTCGGCGAGGTCGACCATCTGCTGGTTGTCGCGCAGCTGGAGCCGGTTGAGGCAGGAGCGGCCGAACTCCGGCGCGAACAGGTCGTACTGCCGGAACTTGTCGGCCAGGTGCGGCGCCGAGGCCTGGTACGCGGTGACGCAACCGGCGACCGCGGCCCAGAACTCGTCCTCCTCGATGACCCCTTCCTCGCTCAGGGTCGCGCCCAGGAAGCGCAGGAAGCAGTCGAAGACATCGGTGAAGATCGACAGCAGCTTCATGTCGTCCGGCACGTCGGCGCGGATGCGCTGGACAGCAGGCGGCAGGGCCGCGTCCGGGTCCATGACGGCGATCTCCTCGGCGATGTCCTTGAAGATCGCGCGCTGGACCGTGCCCTGCTCGTCCAGGACGAGGATGACGTTCTCGCCGTGCGGCATGAACACCAGGTCGTAGGCGTAGAAGCAGTGCACCACCGGCGTGAGGTAGGCGTCGAGGTAGCGGCGCAGCCAATCGCGGGGCGCCAGGCCCGAGTCGGCGATGAGTGCACCGGTGAGGGAGGCGCCGTCGCGGTCGGTGTGCAGCAGGGACGCCATGGTGGCGAGCCGCTCGCCGGGGGCCAGGCCCGGCACGGGGCTCTCGCGCCACAGCGCGGCCAGCATCTTGCGGTACGGGGAGTAGCGGTCGGTGGCCGCCTCGTACTGCTCGTGCCGGTAGCCGATGGCGGCCCGCTCGCGGATGATCGAGAAGCCGAGTCCGGTCAGCACCGGGTCCCGCGCAATGAGGTCGGCGAGCCAGTCGTTGATGGCCGGGGTGGCCTCCATGTAGGCGGCCGAGAGCCCGCGCATGAAGCCCATGTTGATGACGGACAGGGCCGTCTTCACGTAGTGCTTGGCCGGGTCGCTGGTGTTGAAAAAGGTGCGGATGGACTGCTGGGCGAGGTAGGCGTCCTCGCCGTGGCCCAGGCAGACCAGGTTGCGGCGGGCCACCTCGGCGGCGAAGGTCACCGACAGCTTGTTCCACCACTGCCAGGGGTGTACGGGGATGAGCAGGAAGTCGGCCGGGTCCAGGCCGAGTCCGGCCAGCGTCTGCGCGAACCGGGCCAGCGTCTCCTCGCCCAGCTCGTCGCGCACGAGCCGCTCGTAGTCGAGGTCGGCGGAGACGGTGAAGGTGGCGCGGTCGCGGTGTGCGGCGAGCCAGATCAGCCGTACGGGCGCGGCGGCCTCGGGCGCGTACGAGCGGTACTCGGCGATGTCGAAGCCGAGCCGCCCGTTGTTGGCCACGAAGCACGGGTGGCCCTCGGTCATCCCGGTCTCGATCTCCTGGAACCCGGAGCGGGCCAGCTCGGCCGCGGTGACCGCCTTGGCGGCCAGCTTGTACGCGGTGCCGGAGAGGGTGGAGCTGATCTCCTCCAGGTAGACCGGCAGGACCCGGTCGCCGAGCCCGAGCGCCTGGCGGAACTCGATGAAGAACTCCAGGGCGTCCAGCGGGAGTTCGGCGCCGCCGCGGTGGCGGGTGATCGAGTCGGCGTCGACCTGCCAGTGGTCCAGCGCGCGGCGGCCGGCCGCGAAGCGGTACTCGACCGAGCCGTCGTCACTGCTGACCGCGAACCGGCCGCCGGGTATCTCCTCGGGCGCCAGCAGGCGCTCGTGCGTGAACTCGGCCAGCGCCTTGCGGACGAGGAGGCGGCCCGCCCGGTCCCAGTGCTCGGGGGTGAGGTGGGCGACGGCCTCCGCGGGAGTGAGATCGGGGTTTGCGGAGGGATTCATCGGGTGGCTCCTTGGGTGGCCAGGAACTGGTCACGGGTGCAGATGCTCAGGTACGCGTTCTTCTCCGGCTTCGCGATCTTCTCCACGATCTCGAAGCCGACCGCCTCGTTGAGGGCGTGGACGGCCGAGTTGCGCACATCGGGCTCGACGACGACGCGGCGGACCTCCGGGTCGTCGAAGAGCGCGGCCATGACCGTGGTGATGACGGCCCGGGTGAAGCCGTGCAGCGGGGTGTCGGTGGGCGCGCACAGGAAGTGCATGCCGATGTCGCCGGGGAGCGCCTCGTACAGGCCCTTCAGCTCGACGTGCGCCGGGTCGTAGCGCTCCACGAGGAACGCGGGGCGGCCGTCGTGGAGGCCGATGAAGGCGTCGTGGTGCGGGTGGGCCGCGATGGCCGCGTACTCGCGCTCGACCTCGACCCGCGTCATGCCCTGCATGAGCCAGAACGCGGCCTTGGGGTGGGTCACCCAGGCGTGCAGCAGCTCGCCGTCGGCGGCCGGGTCGGCGGGGCGCAGGGCGAACTCGCCCAGCTGGGGGTCGGTGCGGCGGAAGACGGTCCCGGTGGTGTCGTGGTCGCTCATATCTCCGCACTCTCCCGTACGCCGGTGGGGATGCCGAACTCCTGGAAGGCGATGGCCTTCTCGACCGGGTAGTGCTCGCGGCCCAGCAGCTCGCGGATGATGCAGGAGTTGCGGTACGCGCCCATGCCCAGGTCGGGGGCGGTGATGCTGTGGGTGTGGGTGGCCGCGTTCTGCAGGAAGATGCCCTGCCCGGTGGTGTCGATGCTGTAGTTGCGGCGCACGTCGTAGCGGCCCTGCTCGTCCCAGACGATGCGGTCGGTGACCGGGGCGAGGAAGTCCGGCACCTGGTAGCGGTAGCCGGTCGCCAGCACGAGCCCCTGGGTGGCGAGGCTGAAGTCCTGCCCCTGCTCCTCCTGGCGCAGCCCGAGGGTGTACGTGGCGGTGGTCTCGTCGTAACGGGCCTCGGACAGCGCGGTGTTGGTGAGGAGGCGGGTCGGGCAGGGGCCGCGCCGGTTCTTGATGTAGAGCAGGTCGAAGATGTCGTTGATCAGCTCGGAGTTGATGCCCTTGTAGAGGTTCTTCTGGGAGTTCACCAGCCGGTCGCGGGTCGCGGAGGGCAGCCCGTGGAAGTAGTCCACGTACTCCGGCGAGGTCATCTCCAGCGTCAGCTTGGTGTATTCGAGCGGGAAGAAGCGGGGCGAGCGGGTCACCCAGGTCAGCTCGTAGCCGTGCGCGTCGATGTCCTGGAGCAGGTCGTAGTAGATCTCGGCGGCGCTCTGCCCGCTGCCGACGACCGTGATGCTCTCCTTGGCCTGGAGCTCGGACTTGGTGTCCAGGTAGCGGGAGTTGTGGATGAGGTCCCCGCCCAGGTCCTGGCAGGCGTCCGGAACGTACGCCGGGGTGCCGGTGCCCAGGACCAGGCGCCGCCCGCGGAAGGTCTTGCGCTCGCCGGTCGCCAGTT
Source organism: Streptomyces pathocidini (assembly GCF_001418495.1). Lineage (GTDB taxonomy): Bacteria > Actinomycetota > Actinomycetes > Streptomycetales > Streptomycetaceae > Streptomyces > Streptomyces pathocidini. The sequence continues at coordinate 4,886 of NZ_LIQY01000450.1, forward strand.
CCTCGGCGCGCACGAGGTAGACCTCGCCCGCCGCGTCCCACTCGACCGAGGTCACCTGGTGGCCGAAGCGCAGGCCGGGGAGCTTGGCGGCGGCCCAGCGGCAGTAGTCGTTGTACTCGCTGCGGAGCGGATAGAAGCTCTCGCGGATGTAGAAGGAGTACAGCCGCCCCTCTTCCTTAAGGTAGTTGAGGAAGGAGTAGGGCGAGGTCGGGTCGGCCAGGGTGACCAGGTCAGACATGAACGGCGTCTGGAGGGTGCTGGTCTCCAGCAGCATGCCCGAGTGCCAGTCGAAGTCCGGCTTGCTCTCCAGGAACAGTCCGCTCAGCTCGTCGATCGGCTCGGTCAGGCAGGCCAGGCCCAGGTTGAAGGGGCCGAGCCCGATGCCGATGAAGTCGTACGGGCCGGATTCAGGGCCGGAGGTCGGGGTGGCGGGCTGGGTGGACAAGGGGATCTCCCGTTGGGCGGTGCGGGTGCGGTGGGCCGGCTCGTGGCCGGCGGGCGCGGTGGTCAGCCGACGCGGTGGTCAGCCGGCGGTGGTCAGCTGGCGCGCGGGCGGCTGAGTTCGGTCGCGGTGTGCTCGGCGAGGCAGCGGCCGGCGTGCTCGGCGATCAGGTCGAGGACGTGGGCGATGTCGGCGAGTGTGGTCTCCGGGTTGAGCAGGGTGAACTTCAGGTAGTGCCGCCCGTCGACCTTCGTCCCGGCCACGATGGCGTCGCCGGAGGCGAACAGCGCCTCGCGGGCGTGCAGGTTGATCCGGTCGGTGAGCACCGGGTCGGCGCCGGCCGGGGGCACGTAGCGGAACACCAGCGTGGACAGCTGCGGGCGGGTGACGACCTCGAACCGCGGGTCCTCGTTCAGCAGTTCCCAGCCCCCGGCGGCCCGGTCGACGACCTCGTCGAAGAGCTCGCCGATGCCGTCGGCGCCCATGACGCGCAGGGTCATCCACAGTTTGAGCGCGTCGAAGCGGCGGGTGGTCTGGATGGACTTGTCCACCTGGTTGGGGATGCGGTTCTCGGCCATCCGCGCCGGGTTGAGGTAGTCGGCGTAGTACGTGACGTGGCGCATCGTCTCGCGGTCACGGACCAGCACGGCGCTCGAACTGACCGGCTGGAAGAAGGACTTGTGGTAGTCCACGGTGACCGAGTCGGCCCGCTCGATGCCGTCGAGCAGGTGGCGGCGGCGCGAGACCAGCAGCCCGCAGCCGTACGCGGCGTCGACGTGCAGCCACGTACCGGCGCGCTCGCACAGGTCGGCGATCTCGGGCAGCGGGTCGATGGAGCCGAAGTCGGTGGTGCCCGCGGTGGCGACGACCGCCATGACGACCAGGTCCTGCTCGGCGCAGCGCTCCAGCTCGCGGGCGAGCGCGACGGTCTGCATCCGCTTGTCGTGGTCGCAGGGCACGGAGATGACAGCCTCGGGGCCGAGTCCGAGCAGGGTGGCGCCCTTGGTGATGCTGAAGTGGCTGGCCTCGGAGGTGAGGATGCGCAGCCGGGGCAGGATCTCCGGCTTCCGCAGGGACGTTTCGGCGTTCTTCTGGACGATCCGGCAGGCCTCGTCCCGGGCCAGCAGCAGCGCCTGGAGATTGGACTGGCTGCCGCCGCTGGTGAAGATGCCGTCGGCGGCCCGGCCGAAGCCGATGCGCTCGGCGGTCCAGTCGACCAGCCGGCGCTCGATCAGCGTGCCGCCCGCGGACTGGTCCCAGGTGTCCATCGAGGAGTTGACCGCGGAGAGCACCGCCTCGCCGACCACCGCGGGGATGACCACCGGGCAGTTGAGGTGGGCGAGGTAGCGGGGGTGGTGGAAGTAGATCGCGTCGCGCAGATAGACACTCTCCAGCTCGTCGAGGGCGGCGGCCGGGTCGCCCAGCGGCCGGTCGAGGTCGATGGCGGAGACGGCGGGGGCCAGCCGGTCGGGGGTGATGCCGGTGAACGGCCGGTCCACCCGGGCGAGTTTGACGGCCACGCGGTCTACGCCGTCGGCCACGGAGCTGCGGTAGTGCTCCGCGGTCGCCCGGTTCAGCAGATGGGACCGCGCGTCGAGCGCCGTTTGTGGAGCGCTCTCCGTAGTGGCCTCGGCGGGCTCAGCAGGGAAACTCACGTTTTCGTCCTCCCAGTTGCGGACGTGACCTGGCGAGATCGGCTCGCGCGGAAGTTAGGTTAGCCTAACCTTACTTGGGCCACCAATTCGGGGCGGTGCGCCATTCCTCGGGTGCACAGCCGGTGAATTCCCGCTCCCGGGCGTGCGGAAGGGCCCCGCCCTGAGGTGGGACCCTTTCGTGCCGCTCTAGTCCTGGCTGCTCGCGCTTCCGGAGAGGGCTTCCGCCCGGAGATCCTCCTCCGAGGCTCCCTGGCGCCAATACCCGGCGAATTTCACGGACTTGCGGTCGAAACCGCGCTCCCCCACCAGGTGGCGCCGCAGCGCCCGCACGCTCCCCGACTCGCCCGCGATCCACGCATACGGGCTGCCGCCGGGCAGTTCGGCCGCGCGGACCGCGTCGAGCAGCAGGCCCTCGCGGCGGTCCGGACCGGTGCCGCGCACCAGCCAGTTGACCTCGGCGTCGGCCGCGGTCGGCAGGTGCTGGAGGTCACCGGCGTCCGGCACCTCGATCCAGACCTTGGCGGCCACCCCGGAGGGCAGCCAGGCCAGGATCCCGGCGACGGCCGGCAGCGCGGTCTCGTCCGCCGTGAGCAGCACCCAGTCGGTGGTCAGCGGCGGCCGGAACCCCACGCTCTTGTTGTCCTCGGCCGTCGGGCCGAGCAGCACCACGCAGTCGCCCGGCAGCGCGCGGGCCGCCCACCGGGAGGCGGGCCCGCCGTCGCCGTGCAGCGCGAAGTCCACGTCCAGCTCGGCCCGTTCGGGCCGGGCTTCGCGCACCGTGTACGAGCGCATGACCGCCCGCACCGCAGGGTCCATCGCCCGCCACTGGGCGAACCAGCCGTCGCCCGACCAGGTCGGCACGACCGGCAGCGGCTGGCCCGGGTGCGGCAGGAACAGCGAGAAACTCTGGTCCCTGCCGCCGCAGGCGAACTCCCGCAACGCCTCGCCACCGAAGGTGATCCGCACCACGGAGGGCCCGAGCCGTTCACCGCGTACGACATGGGCGTCGAAGAAGCGGAACGGTGCGGCGGTGGCGGTGGTGACTGCGGTCATGCGAGATCCCTCCCGGAAGTTGCCGTGGGCCGTGGGGTCTTGGTCGACGGGCGTCAGGCCTGCCGACTACACGGTCAGCTGACCTTCTTCGCGTTCTTGATCGCCTCCGCGAGGTCCTCCAGCAGCGGGGCGCACTTGTCGTAGGAGTAGACGGGCTCGGTCACGCGCGGAATCACCTGGCCGGCCTTGACGGCGGGCAGCTTCTTCCAGATCGGCTTGGACTTCGCCAGGGCCTCGGGCTGGAGCGCCGAGCTGCGGTTGTCCATCATGATCACGTCGGCCGGGTACTTGTCGGCGTTCTCCCAGCTCAGGGACTCGAACCAGCCGCCCTGGTCGAGCTTGCCCGGGGTGACGAGCTCGATGCCCAGCTCCTTGAAGGTGCGGGTGTCCGTCGGGCGGCCCGGGGTGGAGACGTAGAAGTAGTCGGCGCTGCCGGACCCGATCAGGACCTTGATCCCCGGGTTGGACTTGGCGGCCTCGCGCACGGCGCCGAGGGCCTTCTCGTAGCGGGCCTTGGCGTCGACGACCTTCCGCGCCTTCAGGTCCGCGCCCAGGGACTCGGCCAGCGCGGCGCGGCGCTCCAGCGCCTCGGTCATGGAGACGTCGGCGGCCCAGAGGGCGACGCTCGGGGCCAGCTTGAGGATCTTGTCCTTGGACTCCTCCGGCACGTACCAGAGGGCGTCCTTCTCCCACATGTCCGTGATCAGGACCTCGGGGCGCAGCGCCGCGTACTTCTCGACGTTGAACTCGCCGTAGACGTTGCCGAGGATCTCCACCTTCGCGATGTCCAGGTCGCCGGCCTGCACGTCCGGCTTGCCGCCGGCCGCCTTGGTGGGGCCGAAAACGCCCTTGACCTCGATGCCGTAGTCGTGGAGCGCGGCGGCCGTGCCGGTGAAGGCGACGATGCTCTTCGGCGCGGACTTGGTCGAGGCCTTCTTCTGACGGTCGTCGGTGAACGACCAAGCGCCGCCCTTGGCACCCTCCTTGGACGACCCCGAACCACCGCTTTCCCCGCAGGCGGCGAGCATGGCACCGAGGCCGACGGCGCCGCCCGCGGCGAGCAGGCCACGGCGGGAGAGCTGAGCGGTTCTGTCGTATGGCATGGTGCGGTGTCTTCTCTCGTACGTCGGGAGGGGGCGGCCTATGGCCTGGATTCGTGGTTAGGTTAACCTAACCAAAGTATTTGTCCAGAGGGCGGGTCGATTTCCGCCCCGCCCTGTACCGGAGCCCGACGTGCCTCTCGCGAAGTCACCGCAGGCCCAGGGGAGTTCGGCGGCCGAACCCCGGCCCCGGATACGCCCGCGACCCCGGATACGCCCGCCGCGCGGCCGGCACGCCCTGCGCGCGGCCGGGCTGCTCGGCTCCGCCCTCCTCCTGCTCGCCGTCCTCGCGCTCAGCCTCGCCGTCGGCGCGAAGCAGCTCACGCTCGCCGAGGCCTGGCAGGGGCTCACCGACAGCGGCTCCGCCGCGTACACCGTGGTCCACCAGATGCGGCTGCCGCGCACCCTCCTCGGGCTGCTCGTCGGCACCGCGCTCGGCCTGGCCGGCGGCGTGATGCAGGCACTGACCCGCAACCCCCTGGCCGACCCCGGGCTGCTCGGCATCAACGCGGGCGCCGCGGCGGCCGTCGCCACCGCCATCAGCTTCCTGGGCGTGACCACCTTCGCCGGCTGGGTCTGGTTCGCCTTCGCCGGCGCCGCCGCCGTCTCGGTACTGGTGTACGCGGTGGGCGGCGGGCGCGGGGCCACCCCCGCCCGGCTCGCGCTGGCCGGAGCCGCGCTCAACGCCACGCTCACCGCGTACGTGAGCGCGGTGATGCTGCTCGACACCGTCTCGCTGGACAAGATGCGCTTCTGGACGGTCGGTTCACTGGCCACCGCCCAGCCCGACACCGTCGCCAAGGTGGCGCCCTTCGTCGCCGCGGGCCTGCTGCTCGCGCTCGCCCTGGCCCGCCCGCTCAACGCCCTCGCGCTCGGCGACGACGCGGCCCGCGCCCTGGGCACGCGCCCCCAGCTGATCCGCGCGGGCGCCATCGCCGCCGTGACCCTGCTGTGCGGTGCGGCCACCGCCGCCTGCGGGCCGATCGTCTTCGTCGGCCTGATGGTCCCCCACCTCGTACGCGCCCTCACCGGGCCCGACCTGCGCTGGATGCTGCCGTACTGCGCAATCCTCGCGCCCGTGCTGATGCTCGGCGCCGACGTCGTCGGACGGGTGCTGGCGCGCCCCGGGGAACTCCAGGTGGGCATCGTCACCACCGTCCTGGGCGGGCCGCTGTTCCTCTACTTCGTGCGGCAGCGGAAGGCGGCCCAGGCATGAGCGACACCCGCGGCCCCACGGCCGTCCTGCGCCCCCGCGGCCAGGCGGTGCTGCGCACCCCCGGCGGGCTCTCCCTACGCTTCCGGCCGCGGGCCCTGGCCGCCGGCGCGGGCTGCGCGCTGCTGGCGCTCGCCCTCGCCGTGCTCTCCATCGGCAGCGGCGACTACCCGCTCAGCCCGGCCCAGGTCTTCGACACACTGGCCGGAAACGGCCTGCCCGCCGACGAGTTCATCGTGGGCGAGGTCCGACTGCCGCGCGTGGTCACCGCTCTCCTCACCGGGGCCGCGCTCGCCCTGGCCGGCGCGATCTTCCAGGCCGTCGTCCGCAACCCGCTGGGCAGCCCCGACATCCTCGGCTTCACCCAAGGCGCGGCCACCGGCGCGCTCGCCGCGGTCGTCCTCGTCGGCGGTGGCAGCCTGGCGCTCGCGGGCGGCGCGGTGGCCGGCGGCACGGTCACCGGCGCGCTGATCTACGCGCTGGCCTGGCGCCACGGTGTCCACGGCTACCGCCTCGTGCTCATCGGCGTCGGCGTCGCCGCGATCCTCACCGGCGTCAACGGCTATCTCCTGACCCGCGCCCAGATCACCGAGGCGGCCCGCGCCGTCCTCTGGCTCACCGGCAGCCTGGACGGCAGCGGCTGGGACAACGCGCTGCCGCTGCTCGCCGTGATGGCGGTGCTGGTGCCGGTCACCCTCCTCGCCTGCGGCCCCGCCCTGCGGATGCTGGAGATGGGCGACGACGCGGCCTACGCGCTGGGCGTGCGCGTCGAGCGGGTACGCGCCGCCCTCCTCGTCTCGGCCGTGCTGCTGGCCTCCTTCGCCGCGGCGGCCGCGGGCCCGGTGGCCTTCGTGGCGCTCACCGCACCGCAGTTGGCCCGCCGGCTGACCCGCGCGCCGGGCCCCAACCTGCTGCCCTCGCTCTGCATGGGCGCGGCCCTGCTGGTCACCGCCGACTGGCTGGCACAGCGGGCCTTCACCGGGCACCAGCTGCCGGTCGGCGTGGTGACCGGCGTGCTGGGCGGCGGCTATCTCGTGTGGCTGCTGGCCACCCAGCGCAAAGCAGGCCGAATATGACGCACACGGCCACGAGCACGACCGGCACCACGGCCACAGGCACGACCGGCACCACGGCCACGGGCCAGGACGGAGTACGGGACATGGAACAGGGCGCGACGCGACTGAGCGGGCACGGGCTGACCCTCGCCTACGAGCAGCGGACCATCGCCGAAGGGCTGAGCGTCGCCATCCCCGACCACTCCTTCACGGTGGTCGTCGGCCCCAACGCCTGCGGCAAGTCGACCCTGCTGCGCGCCCTGTCCCGCATGCTGAAGCCGGCCGCCGGCACCGTCCTGCTGGACGGCCAGGACATCAACTCCCTTCCGGCGAAGAAGGTCGCGCGCACCCTCGGCCTGCTCCCGCAGTCCTCCATCGCCCCCGACGGAATCACCGTCGCCGACCTCGTCGCCCGCGGCCGCTACCCGCACCAGGGACTGCTGCGGCAGTGGTCGAAGGACGACGAGCGGATCGTCGGCGAGTCCATGGCGGCCACGGGCGTGGCCGACCTGGCGGACCGGTACGTGGACGAACTCTCCGGCGGCCAGCGCCAGCGCGTGTGGATCGCCATGGCCCTGGCCCAGGAAACCCCGCTGCTGCTGCTCGACGAGCCGACGACATACCTCGACATCGCCCACCAGATCGAGATCCTCGACCTGTGCGCCCGGCTCCACGAGGAGCAGGGCCGCACCCTCGTCGCCGTCCTCCACGACCTCAACCACGCCGCCCGCTACGCCACCCACCTCATCGCCCTGCGCGACGGCCGCGTGGTGGCGGAGGGCGAGCCGGGCGAGATCGTCACGGCACCCCTGGTGGAGGAGGTCTTCGGCCTCCCCTGCCGAGTGATCCCCGACCCGGAGACGAACACCCCACTGGTAGTCCCGACAGCCCGCCAACGCACAGCCACACGAGAACCGGCCCCCGCAAACCAGGCAAGCTGAGCCGAGACCGACGCCCCCGGATCCGCCCACTGGACGCCGGCTCCGGCCGATGGGGTCTGCCGA
>NZ_LIQY01000451.1 GCF_001418495.1 Streptomyces pathocidini
CAGGCGGTCAGGCGGTCAGGAAACAGCTCCATGAGCAGGGGAACAACCGGCCCACAGACACCCCGACACGCGGCGCGCGGCCGCGATGTCACCCGGATGCGACCTCGCGGTGCACACGGACGGTCTACCCACCGTGCGCTCAGCGTGACAGCGACGCAGTATCAATCTCGATGCGCTTTCCGAGGTCATATGCGGAAAGTCGCCCGCTCTTCCCACGAAAGGATTCAGCGCCATGTCGCGAATCGCCAAGGCCGCTCTACTAACCGCCATTGCCGGCGCCGCCCTCACCGCCGGAAGCGGTGTCGCCGTCGCAAACGACGGCGGTCACTACGGCGGCCACCACGGCAGAGGCTATTACAGCGGGAACACTGCCTACGCGGTAGGGTCCCCCGGTTTCCTCTCCGGCAACGTCGTGCAGTTCGGGTTCAACGCCCCGATCAACGCCTGTGGCAATGGCCTCGGCCTCCTGGGCCTGCTCAATAGCACAGGCGGCACCTTCTGCGGCAACTTCTACAACGACTACTACAGCTACCGGGAGCACCGGGAGCACCGGGAATACCGGGAGCACAACGGCCGCCACAACGGCCGGGGCGACCGCGACGACCGCGGCGACCGGGGCGACCGGGGTGACCGCGACGACCGGGGTGACCGAGGTGACCGCGACGACCACGACTCGTACAGGGACTGACGTGACCGGCGAGTCAGCCTGACCGGCTGGCGGAGGGCTGGAGCAGCCCTCGACCCTCCGCCTCCCCCTCCTGTGGCGCCCGCGCTTCCCCACCGCGGGCGCCACAGGCACGTCCGGCCCGGAGGACGGCCGGGGCCCCGCCGGCTAGACCGTCACGATGTGCGGTGACATCTCCAGGAGACGGGTGCGGGCCGCCTGCAGCCGGTGGGCGAGGATCTCCGCGACCGTGCGCATCAGGACGAGCCCCAGGACCGGGTCCTCGTCGCACATCGCCCGCACCTGGAAGCCGTCGAAGGCGTAGGTACGGACGGGGCTGAGCGCCTCGGCTCCGAAGTCCCACTCGTAGGGCGGGAAGAGCCAGGACCAGCCGAGGAGGTCGCCGGGGCCGAGGGTCGCGACGGTGGCGGACCGCCGGTCGGTGACGCGGAGGTCGAGGGTGACGGCGCCGGAGCGGATGACCCAGAAGCCGGTCGCCTGGCCGCCCTCCTCGAAGATCCGGGCGTCCTGGGGGAAGGAGACCTCCCGGCCGTGCTCCATCAGGCGGTCGCGGACGCCGGGTGGCAGGGACCGCAGAAAACGGGGCGCAGTGGTCATGGGCTCGAGCCTCCTCGCCTCCGGCGCCCTGGCGGCGCCGCCGGTTCGCCGTACACCGCTATTACCCCAAATGGGGCTATTGGATCCACTATCGCCCACCACTGCCGGGAGAAGACAAGAGCGGTGGGGCAACTGTCACGCAGCGCGCCCGAAGGACTTCTCCTGGTCGCGGACTGGTGCGCTGGGACTGCGGAAGGTGGGTACCGAGCCCGTATGGAGTGGTTCGGGGATTCGGGCTACTGGCTGAGCCGGCTGGTCTTCCAGCGGGCTCTGGCGGCGCTCTACCTGGTGGCCTTCCTCGCCGCGGCCAACCAGTTCCGCGCGCTGATCGGCGAGCGGGGGATGCTGCCGGTGCCGGAGTTCGTGGCGCGCGTGCCGTGGCGGCAGGCGCCGAGCGTCTTCCGGTGGCACTACTCCGACCGCTTCTTCGCGGCCGTGGCCTGGGGCGGGGTCCTGCTGTCCGCGGCGATGGCGGCGGGGGCAGGGGACGCCGTGCCGCTGTGGACGGCGATGCTGATGTGGGCCGTGCTGTGGGCCGCGTATCTGTCGATCGTCAACGTGGGCCAGACCTGGTACGCGTTCGGCTGGGAGTCGCTGCTGCTGGAGGCGGGTTTTCTGGCCGTGTTCCTGGGGAACGAGCGGACCGCTCCCCCGGTCCTGCTGCTGTGGCTGCTGCGCTGGCTGCTGTTCCGCGTCGAGTTCGGCGCGGGCCTGATCAAGATGCGCGGCGACCACTGCTGGCGGGACCTGACGTGCCTGTACTACCACCACGAGACCCAGCCGATGCCCTCCCCGCTGAGCTGGTACTTCCACCATCTACCCAAACCCCTGCACCGAGTCGAGACGGCCGCCAACCACGTGGCCCAACTCGCCGTCCCGATCGCGCTGTTCACACCGCAGCCGGTGGCGAGCGTGGCCGCGCTGGTGATCGTGGCGACCCAGCTGTGGCTGGTGGTGTCCGGCAATTTCGCCTGGCTGAACTGGCTGACGATCGTCCTGGCCCTGCCCGCCGTCAGCGGCACCCTCGCCGCGGGCCTCCTGCCGCTCCCCGATCCGCCGGAGTTCGCCGCTCCCCCGGTCTGGTACGAGGCGCTGGTGATCGCGGTGGCCGCCCTGGTCGCCGTCCTCAGCTACTGGCCGGCCCGCAACCTGCTCTCCCGCGCCCAGGCAATGAACCGCTCCTTCAACGCCCTCCACCTCGTCAACACCTACGGGGCGTTCGGCTCCATCAACCGCACCCGCCGCGAGGTGGTCGTCGAGGGCACGGACGAGCCGGAGGTCACGCCGGAGACCGTATGGCGGGGGTACGAGTTCAAGGGCAAGCCCGGCGAGCCGCGCCGGCGGCCACCGCAGGTCGCCCCGTACCACCTGCGGCTCGACTGGCTGATGTGGTTCGCCGGGATCTCCTCGGCGTACGCGCGGCCGTGGTTCCTGCCGTTCGCGGAGCGACTGCTGGAGAACGACCGGGCCACACTGAAGCTGCTGCGCTCGAACCCCTTCCCGGCCCAGCCGCCCACCTATGTCCGCGCCCTGGTGTACGAGTACCGGTTCACCTCGCGGCAGGAGCGGCGGGAGACGGGGGCGTGGTGGCACCGGACTCTGGTGGGCGAGTTCCTGCCGCCGGTGGCATCGGCACGCGACGAGAGCCGGACATGACTGTGGCGCCCGCCCCTGCGAGGGCGGGCGCCACCAGGGCCCCCGTCGGTTACTTCTTGTAACCGCCGTAGCCGTTGTCCTTGCGCCCCTTGTAGTGGTCATCCCGGTGGTCGCTGTGGCTGTAGACCTCGCGGCGGTCCTCGTGGGCCGAGACGTTGGCACACTTGTTGCCGAACGGGGGGTTCCCGAGGGCAATGACGTTGAGCCCGTTGCCGCACACATTGATCGGGATGTAGACCGGAGTCTGGATCAGGTTGCCAGAGAGTACGCCGGGGGAACCCACGGCTGCGCCGTGGGTCCCCCCGGCGTCGGCAGCGGCGACACCAGAGGCACCAGCGACCGCCATACCGGCGGCGACGGTCAGTACAGCGGCCTTGACGATACGCGACATGACGTAGTCCTTTCTTGTCTTGCAGAAGGAATCCCCGCCGCCAAAACGGCAGAGATCTGGAACAACGCCCGTAATGCGACAAAGTTGCGCGGAGCGGCGCATTCGAGTGGCAAGTGCCCGGGTCACGCGCCCCCGGACGCGCTGATCACAGCACCCCTCCCCGCGCATGG
>NZ_LIQY01000452.1 GCF_001418495.1 Streptomyces pathocidini
ACCGCGCACACCTTGAACTCCGGCATCCGCGAGACCGGGTCGAGCGCCGGGTTGGTGAGCGTGTTGGCCCGGCCCTCGCCCGGCCAGTGGAACGGCATGAAGACCGTGTCCGGCCGGATGGACCGGGTGACCCGCGCGGGCGCCACCGCACGGCCCCGGCGCGAGACCACGGCCACTGGCTCGCCCTCGGCGACCCCCACCCGCTCGGCCAGCCGCGGGTGCAGCTCCACGAACGGGCCGGGCGCGGCGGCGTTCAGCTCGGGCACCCGCCGCGTCTGCGCCCCCGACTGGTACTGCGAGACCACCCGCCCCGTCGTCAGCAGCACCGGGTAGTCCGCGTCCGGCTCCTCGGCCGCGGGCCGGTGCGCGACGGACGCGAACCGGGCCCGCCCGTCCTCGGTCGCGAACCGGTCCAGGAACAGCCGGGGCGTCCCGGGGTGCGGCCGGGCCCCGTCGGGGCACGGCCAGAACACCCCGTCCTCCTCGGCGATCCTGCGGTAGGTGATGCCCGAGTAGTCGGCTGGCCCGCCCGCCGAGGCGCGGCGCAGCTCCTCGAAGACCTCTTCCGCGTCGGTGGGGAAGCCCTTCTCCCAACCCAGCCTGGCGGCGAGCCCGTTCAGCACCTCCAGGTCGGTACGCACCCCCGGCGGGGGTGTCACGGCCCGGCGCCGCAGCAGCACCCTGCCCTCCAGGTTGGTGGTGGTGCCGGTCTCCTCCGCCCACTGGGTCACGGGCAGCACCACGTCGGCGAGGCGGGCCGTCTCCGAGAGCACGACGTCGGCGACCGCGAGGAAGTCCAGGGAGCGCAGCCGCCCCTCGACGTGCGCGGCGCGCGGCGCGGACACCACGGGGTTGGACCCCATCAGCAGCAGCGACCGCACGTCCGTCCCGAGCGCGTCCAGCAGCTCGTACGCGCTCCGCCCCGGCCCCGGCAGATCCTCCGGCGGCACCCCCCACACCCTGGCCACATGGGCGCGGGCCGCCGGGTCGGTCAACTTGCGGTAGCCGGGCAACTGGTCGGCCTTCTGGCCGTGTTCGCGCCCGCCCTGCCCGTTGCCCTGGCCGGTCAGGCAGCCGTAGCCGGACAGCGGCCGCCCGGCCCGGCCGGTCGCCAGGCACAGGTTGATCCAGGCGCCGACCGTGTCCGTGCCCTTCGACTGCTGCTCGGGCCCGCGCGCGGTGAGCACCATCGACGACGGGGCGCCGCAGAACATCCCCACCGTCGCCCGCAGTTGCGGCAGCGGCACGCCCGTGATCCGCTCCACCAGCTCCGGCCAGTGCGCCATGGCCGCCGCCCTGGCCTCCGGCCACCCGGCCGTCCGGGCCGCCACGAACTCCTCGTCCACCCTGCCCTCGGCGACCACCAGGTGCAGCAGCCCCAGCGCCAGCGCCAGATCCGTACCGGGCCGGGGCGCCAGGTGCAGATCGGCCTGTTCGGCGGTCGGCGTGCGGCGCGGGTCGACCACGATCAACCGGCCGCCGTTCTCCCTCAGTTCCGACAGGTGGCGCAGGGCGGGCGGCATCGTCTCCGCCAGGTTGGAGCCCACCAGGACGACACAGCCGGTGCGCGCGACGTCCGCCAGCGGGAACGGCAGCCCGCGGTCCAGGCCGAAGGCCCGCTGGTGCGCGGCGGCGGCCGAGGACATGCAGAACCGGCCGTTGTAGTCGATCTGCGAGGTCCTCAGCACGAGCCGCGCGAACTTGCCCAGCGCGTACGCCTTCTCGTTCGTCAGCCCGCCGCCGCCGAACACCCCGACCGCGTCCGCGCCGTGGACCGCGCGCGTCCCGGCCAGCCCGGCCGCGACCCGGTCCAGCGCCTCCCGCCAGCCGGCCGGCTCCAGCCGGCCCGTCCCGGCGTTCCGCACCAGCGGCCCGGTCAGCCGCACCCGCGAGGACAGCACCGCGGGCGCCGTCCTGCCCTTGCCGCACAGCGCCCCCCGGTTGACGGGGAACGCGGTCCGCTCCACCACCTCCACGACCTCGGCGGACCCGGAGCCCGGAGCGGCCGGCCGCAGCCCCATGCCGCACTGCAGCGCGCAGTACGGGCAGTGGGTGTCCACGGGGGCGGGCCGCACGGGCGGCCGGGCCGACGGGCCGCAGGTCGCGGCGGTGTCGCTGTCCATACCGCCCAGCGTGCGCCGGAGGTGTTACGCGCCCAGGCGCGCCCGCGTTACGCCTCCGGTACGGCCACCTCAGAGCGCCCCGCCGAGCGCTGTGAGGCGCCGCCGGCAGCGGTATGCGGGAGACGGCGAGGAGGGGTGCGCCGGGGTGCCCCCGCAGGGGCTGAGGCGCCTTCCGGCGGTAGCCGGGGGGAGAACTCTCCGGTGGAAAGCCGAAGGGGGAGCCGCGCGTTCGGCGCCCGAGACGGGGGCACCCCGAGTACCCCGGCGCCCCCCGGCACCACGCCTCGTGAGCCCCCCGAAACCAGGCGTCATTCCGCCGCAATCGCCCGGCAACCCCCGTTCGCCACAATCGGCGCATGACAGCGTCGATATCCCGGTCCGGCTCTCCGGACCACCCCGGCCCGGCCCACCTCGACAGCGCGGCCCACCTCGACAGCGGGGCCCAACTCATGGACACGGCGCAGCTCATGGCCCAGATCACCGCACAGCTCAGCACCCAGCTCCCGCTCGCCGGAGCCCGCAGCCTCCGCCGCGCCCCGCGGCCGGCCCCAGGCCACGGGCCGTTCCGGCCGCCTGCCCTCGTCGCCGTCGCCCACGGCAGCCGCGACCC
>NZ_LIQY01000453.1 GCF_001418495.1 Streptomyces pathocidini
GGGACGCCAGGAGCGCTCAGTGCGCCCTGAGCGCTCCTGGCGTCCCGGGGCAGGCCGGGCCGCAGCCGGTGTGGCTGCGGCCTCCCGAGCCTGGCCTCGAGATCGAGCCGACGCTGCCCGCGGCTGCCGTGTGGGGCGGTCCTGCGGGCCTCGGGGGCGGCGTCGACCGCGCCCCCGATCTCGTACGGCTCGTGGGCACGGCGGCGACGGCGTGCCACCGGGCCCGGGTGCAGCGTGCCGGGCGCGCTCAGGCGTTGGCCTTCTCGTAGGCCTCGCGGATCTCGCCGGGGACGCGCCCGCGGTCGTTGACGTCGTAGCCGTTGTCCTTGGCCCACGCACGGATCTTCGCGGTGTCCTGGCTGCCGCCGGAGGTGCCCGCGGCGGCCCGCGCCTTGCGGCCGACCCCGCCGCGCCCGCCGGTGCGGCGGCCGCCCTTGGTGTACGGCTCCAGCAGCCCGCGCAGCTTGTCGGCGTTCGAGGTGGTGAGGTCGATCTCGTAGGTCTTGCCGTCCAGCGCGAACGTCACGGTCTCGTCGGCCTCGCCACCGTCGAGGTCGTCGACAAGAAGGACCTGAACCTTCTGTGCCACCGGATTTCCTTTCATCGAAAATGCAGTACGAGAGAAAGGAAAGCGCCTTTCCCAGAAAAACTCAAACCCCTGACCGATGTTCATCCGCTCATCGGCACGGGAAATGTGCGCGATTCGGACATAGGGTTCGCGTGTAGTTCCGGAGAGTTCCGGGAGAACCCTGCTGATCACAGTTGCAGAAGCATCCGGATGTTGCCCAGGGTGTTCGGCTTCACTCGTTCGAGGCCGAGGAACTCGGCCACACCCTCGTCATAGGAACGCAGTAGCTCGCTGTAGACATCGCCGGCCACCGGCGTCTCCCCGATCTCCACGAAGCCGTGCTTCGCGAAGAAGTCGAGTTCGAAGGTCAGACAGAAAATGCGGCGCACCCCGAGCCAGCGCGCGGTCTGCAACAGCTTGGCCAGGAGTTGATGCCCGACTCCGGTGCCCCGCACGCGCGGATCCACGGCGAGAGTGCGCACCTCCGCGAGGTCTTCCCACATCACGTGGAGCGCCCCGCAACCGACGACCGCGGCGTCCTCGTCCCGCTCCGCCACCCAGAACTCCTGGATGTCCTCGTAAAGCGTCACTGTCGCTTTGTCGAGGAGGATGCCTTCCCCCACGTACCCGTCGAGGAGGCCGCGCACAGCGGCCACATCGCTGGTGCGGGCCCGGCGGATGGTGACCTCTTCTGAAACCGGCGATGCGTTCGGCGACATGTGCGGACGCTATCGCCCCGGGCCCTGCTCGCTCTCACCGGGATCGTCGAGTTGTACGACGTGCAGGGCGTCCCGCAGCGCTTCCCGCTGTTCCGCGGACATCATGCCGAAGAAGGCGACGAGAGCGGCGGCGAGGTTGTCACTGGTCTGCCAGGCGTCGTTCATCAGAGCGGCCGAGTAGGCGGCGCGGGTGGAGACCGCCTCATATCGATAGGCGCGGCCTTCGGCTTCCCTCCGCACCCAGCCCTTCTGATGCAGGTTGTCCATTACGGTCATGACCGTCGTGTACGCGATGGAGCGTTCCTGCTGAAGGTCTTCGAGGACTTCCCGAACGGTGACCGGCCGGTTCCATCGCCACACGCGTGTCATCACGGCGTCTTCGAGGTCACCCAATCGTCGAACCACATTGGAATAATAGTGGTAGATGTCTCAAATGCCGGTTCATTCCCGAGGCCGGATCCGGCCGGTTCCTTCCGCCCGGACAACCGGTTCGTTCCGCCCGAACAAAAGAAGGGCGCACGGCCGGGACTGATGTTCCCGGTCGTACGCCCTGCGGGTGCTCGGCTTGTCAGGCCTTCGCCTCGCCCTTCGGCATGGAATGCGCCGGCGACTTGGCGCGCGCCAGCGCTGCGTCCACGGCGGCGTCTTCCTTAGCCTTGTTGGCGCCGCCCTGGCTCTTGACGATCGTCCTGACCAGGGCGATGAAGGCGATGGCCATGACCAGCGGCGGCAGCAGCGCGGAGACGTAATCCATGCCTCAAGGGTAGCCAGTCAGACCGCGGCCAATTGCTCGGGGCGGGACGGCGGGGGCGGAGGCGGCTCGGCCGTGCGGCGGCGGCGCGGTGGGAAGACCTCCGCCCCCGCCGTCC
>NZ_LIQY01000454.1 GCF_001418495.1 Streptomyces pathocidini
ACCCCACGCGACCCCACCTCCCGAACCCAACCGCCCACCAGCGCGTCCCCCGGCTCCACCACCCGGCACAACAGGACCCGGTCCATCCGCTCCTCCCGGTCGGCGCCCCCAACGGCCGGTCCGCCGGGGCTCATTGGCGACCACCCGCCATGACCGCCCCGCGCGGGACGCCGGTGCGCAGCTCCAGGGCGCAGACCACGTCCTCGGCGGCCGGGGAGTCCCGGCCCGCGAGGTCGGCCAGCGTCCAGGCGACGCGCAGCACCCGGTCCAGGCCCCGTGCGGTCAGCAGGCCGCGCTCCATGTCGAGCTCGGCCTCGCGCATCGCGCCCGGCGCCAGGTGCCAGCGGGTGCGCAGCTCGTGTCCGGGCACCTCGCTGTTGATCCGCCACGGCGTGCCCACGAGGCGGGTCGCCGCGCGGTCGCGCGCCGCTCGCACGCGAGCCGCGACGACCTCGGTCGACTCGCCCACCGCGCCCGCGCCGACCAGTTCCGACCGGCTGACGGCCTCGACGTTGACGCGGAGGTCGACCCGGTCCATGAGCGGACCCGACAGCCGTGCCAGATAGCGGCGGACGGCCGTGGGCGAGCACTCGCAGCCGCCCCGCAAGGAATGGCGCCCGCACGGGCACGGATTGGCGGCCAGCACCAGCAGGAACCGCGCGGGCAGCCGCACGACGCCCGCGCTCCGGGCGACCACGACGTGGCCCGACTCCAACGGCTGGCGCAGCGCGTCCAGGACGCGGCCGCTGAACTCCGGGGCCTCGTCGAGGAAGAGCACGCCGCGGTGTGCCAGCGAGACGGCCCCGGGCCTGGGGATCCCGTTGCCGCCTCCGACGAGGGACGGCATGGTGGCCGAGTGGTGCGGCGCGCAGTACGGCACCGAGTCCACCAGCGGCTTTCCGGGAGGGAGCAGGCCGGCGACGGAATGGACCGCGGTGACTTCGAGGGCGCCCTCCTGCGTGAGGGGCGGAAGGATGCCCGGGAGCCGTTCGGCCAGCATCGTCTTGCCCGCGCCGGGCGGCCCCTTCAGGAAGAGGTGGTGGCCACCCGCCGCCGCCACCTCCAGCGCTGTCCGGGCCGTGTGCTGGCCCGCGACGTCCGCCAGGTCGGGCGCGTGCCCGGCGTCGAGGCCGGGGAGGGTTCCGATCCCCATCCCCGCCCCTGGCACCGTCAATCCCGCCAGCATCGGGTCCGGGCGGCCGTCGTCCTGGTCCTCCGCCTCGTCGGGGACCGGTTCGTCGGAGAGGACGGCGATGAGTTGGCGGAGGCTGCGGACGCCGAGGACCGAGACGCCGGGGACCAACGAGGCCTCGGCGGCGGTGCGTTCGGGGACGACGACCTGCCGGTAGCCCGCCTCGGCGGCCGCGAGAACGGCCGGGAGAACGCCCCGGACGGGGCGCACCCGCCCGTCGAGGCCGAGTTCGCCGATCATCATCAGGTCCGCAATCTGCCGCGGATCGATCCGCTCCGCGGCGCCGAGGACGGCGCAGGCGACCGCCAGGTCGAAGCCGCTGCCGCCCTTGGGCACGGACGCGGGGCTGAGCCCCACCGTGAGCTTCTTCTGCGGCCAGCCGACCCCGGAGTTGGCCACCGCGGCGCGGACCCGGTCCCTGCTCTCCACGAGGCTCTTGTCGGGCAGTCCGACGAGCGCGAAGGCGGCGACTCCGGGCTCCAGATCGGCCTGGACCTCGACCACCACGCCTTCGACGCCCACGAGGGCGACGGAGCAGGTGCGGGCGAAGGCCATCACGCCACCCCCTGCACGTGCTCGACGACCGGTGCCCCGCGCCGCGGCAGCAGCACCCCGACGAGGTCGATCCGCACCCCGCCCGGCGGCGGCCCCCCGTACCGCGTCACCCAGCGGTCCGCGAGCCAGCGCTCGGCCAGCGACCTCAGCCGCTCGGCCTTGCGCGGCCGGACGGCCGCCATGGGGTGCTCGAAGGTCCGCGGATAGCAGCCCGCCTTGCGGGTCTTGACCTCGCACACCACGAGGGCGTCGCCGTGCCGGGCGACGATGTCGATCTCACCGGCGCGGCAGCGCCAGTTGCGCTCCAGCACCGTCATTCCGGCCGCGTACAACTTCCTGACCGCCAGGTCCTCCCCGTAGCGGCCAAGCGCTCCCTGCGCGTTCATGGACCCCACCTCCGTCACTGACTGTGACGGAAGCCGCGGCAATTAGTGGATCATGGTCAAGATCTGTGGATAACTCGCCGGTTGTGAACAACCCGGCCACCCGCCAGAGGGACTCACCTGCCCGGGGGGCGCACCTGCCCGGAGGGACGCCCCGAACCCGTGGGACCCCGGCGTGACCTCACTCGCTGAAGCCGGACTCCCCGGACGGCAGCTCGAGGTCGCTCTTGTTCAGCTCCTCAATGTTCACGTCCTTGAACGTGAGCACCCGCACCTGCTTCACGAAGCGCGCCGGCCGGTACATGTCCCAGACCCAGGCATCGGCCATCGATACCTCGAAGAACACCTCGCCCTGAACCGAGTGCACCTGCATCTCGTAGTCGTTGGTGAGGTAGAAGCGACGCTCGGTCTCGATCACGTATTTGAACAAACCGACGACGTCGCGGTACTCCCGGTAGAGCTTCAGCTCCATCTCGGTCTCGTACTTCTCGAGGTCCTCGGCGCTCATGGCATGTTCCCCTTCAGCCGTGCGTCCCCCTATTGTGCGTCAGACCCGCGCGCCCTAGACGACTTCCGTCGCAAGGACCACGGGCGAACCCGGGGGCCCCTCGTCGAGCAGCGTCCTCAGCAGTTCGGCGAGCCTGGTCGGATACACCGTCTCACGCGCTGCCGACAGTTCCTCGGAGGTCCACCACCGCAGGCCCGTGACGCTGCGCCGCTCCAGCTCCGTCTGCCCGGCCGTCTCGGTCCGCGTCTGGTCGGTGCGGGCCAGGTAGTACCACTCGTCCTGGTCCCAGCGTCGCCCGTCGAACGGGAAGGAGCAGCTGCGCCGCCACAGCACCGGGCCGAGCCGTACGTCGGTGATCCCGGTCTCCTCGGCAAGCTCGCGCAGCGCCGCCTGCTCCCGGGTCTCGCCCTCCTCCAGCCCGCCGCCCGGTGTGAACCACCAGGTCGAGGACGGGTCCGAGGGCTCGAAGCCGTGCAGCAGCAGGATCCGGTCGTCCGGGTCCAGCAGCACGACCCGCGCGACCTTCCGCGCCCCGGGCCGCACCTCGCCGGACTCCTCGGGAGCCCCGGGGAGCCCGGCCCCCGCCTCAGGCCGCCTGCCGGACACGGGCCCGCGCCTTCCGCCGCCGCTCGCCGCGCCGCGCCAACGGCCCGTACGCCGCGCCGCCCAGGATCAGCACCGCGCCCGCGACCACCGCCACAAAGATCATCCGCAGCGGCCCCTGCTCCGAGATCCCGCCGGGCAGGGTCGAGAACGAGGTCGGCCGGTCCAGCAGGCCCGAGCCCGAGGCCGGCCACGCCGTGGCCTCCACCCGCGCCTGGACCGCCGCCCGCGGCACGGACCCGCTGTCGTCGTCGGTGAGATGGACCCGCGAGTCCTGGGAGGTGGCGCGGTGGTCGCCCAGCAGGAAGAGGTTCCCGCGGGGCACCGAGGCGTCGAAGCCGGAGGGCGAGGCAGGCTCGCCGCCGCGCAGATACGGTTCCTCGACCGGCTCGCCGTTCACCGTCAGCCGTCCCCGGGAGTCGCAGCAGGCGACCTTGTCCCCGCCGACGCCCACGACCCGCTTGACCATGGGCATGTCACCCCAGACCGCGTCCTTGAAGACCACCACGTCTCCACGGTGCACCTCGCCGCCGTCCACGCGCTGTGCCAGCACCCGGGCCCCGGCGTCCACGGTCGGCGCCATGGAGTCGGTCGGGACGGTGTAGGGCTGGTAGAGCAGCGCGCCCCAGGCGAAGCCGCCCAGGAAGAGCGCACAGCCGACGGCCACGGCGAAACCGGACAGCGCGCTGCCCGGACCGCCGCGGCCGCCTCTCGTACGTACCGACGTGCCGCTCATCCCAGCCCCTCGCCTCGCTGCCGCCCGTAAGTCTGGGCGGCACCCTACCGGGGGTTACCCGCGGCGGTCAGCCGCAGGGGAGGCGTCAGCCCAGCCCCTTCTGGGCGAACGTGCTGGGCACCGGCAGCGTGGCCCAGCGGTTCAGCGGCCAGGCCACCACGACGGCGCGGCCCACCACGTCCTTCTCCGCGACCGTGCCGTTGCCCTGCAGGTCCTGGTGGTAGCGGGAGTCCAGGGAGTTCTGGCGGTTGTCGCCCATCACCCAGATCCGGCCGTCGGGCACCTTGATCGGGCCGAAGGGCTTGTCACCGCAGGGCGTGCTTCCCGGCTTCAGATACGGCTCGTTCAGCGCCTTGCCGTTGACCCGCACCGGCTGGTTGCCGCCCTTGCACTCGACGGTGTCCCCGCCGACCGCGATGACCCGCTTGATCAGGTCCTTCTCCTCGGCCGACGGCATGAGCCCGATGAAGCTCAGCGCGTTCTGGATGCCCTCGACGATCGGGCCGGAGTCAGTCTGCGGCATCTCACCGAGCCAGCCGCCCGGGTCGTGGAAGACGACGACCTCGCCGCGCTCGGGCTTCGAGCCGAACCACGGGGTCAGCTTGTCCACGAGCACGCGGTCGCCGCGCTGCAGCGTGTCCTGCATCGAGTCGGACGGGATCGAGAACGCCTGCACCAGGAACGTCTTGATCAACAGGGCGAGCAGCAGCGCGATGCCGACGAGGATCGGCAGCTCCTTCCAGAAGGAGCGCTGGTTCTTCTGCTGCTTCACGCGGCCGTCTTCCTTTTCCGCCGCCGGTGGCTCGGCGAGCCCCCCGGGCTGTTTCTCGGGCTCGTTGTGACCGGACCGTGTGCCGACCGCCAAATCCCCCACATCCACTCCTCACTCCACACGCTGCCGCCTGCCCCACGCACGACGCAGGCCTACTACTCCCATAACGAGCGGGAGTTCCGCAGGGGGCGGGAGTTGGATCGATCCTTGCACTTCTCGGGACTGTTCCTGCAATTCCGCAAACGTCTCCGGCTCCTCGAGACGCCTCCAGTGGCCGAGGGGCCAGGCGATCACCATGGCCCTGCCGACCACCAGGTCTTCGGAGACCGTACCGTGCCCGGGATCGTCGAGGTGGTACCGGGAGTCGGCCGAGTTGGCGCGGTGGTCGCCCATGACGAAGAGGCGGCCGGGCGCGACCTTCACCTCGAACTCGATCTGCGAGGGGGCGTTGCCCGGGTGCAGGTACGGCTCGTTCAGCGCCTTGCCGTTGACGGTGATCCGGCCTTGCTGGTCACAGCACTTGACGGTGTCCCCACCGACCGCGACGACCCGCTTGATCAGGTCCTGCTCGCCGTCGGAGGGCAGCAGCCCGATGAAGGTCATGGCCTCCTTGATCTGCTTGACCACCACCGGGTCCTCGCCGCCGGCCTCCCCCGGCGGCAGCCAGCCGCCCGGATCGCTGAAGACCACCACGTCGCCGCGCTCGGGCTTCGAGCCGAACCACGGGGTCAGCTTGTCGACCAGTACGCGGTCGCCGATCCGGATCGTCTGCTCCATCGACCCGGAGGGGATCACGAAGGCCTGGACGAGGAAGGTCTTGAGGACCAGCGCTATCAGCAGCGCGACGCCGATCAGCAGCGGCACCTCGCGTACGGCCTTGCCGCGCCGGCGCCGCTTGATCCGCTTCGCGGTCCTGCGCCGCTCGGCCCGGCCCGGGGCAACAGGCCCGGTGGTCGGGCGAGTTCCGGTGGGGAGCCGGGTGTCCACCCGGTGGGATCCGGCGGCACGCGGCCGGCCCCGGTTACCCACGGCTCTTCCCGGCCGACCGCCCGGGCTCGTGGACGATGGAGGACCAGCGCCCGTACGGCCAGCCGATCCAGTCCGCCCGGCCGACGACCTTCTCCACCGGGACCATGCCGCCGCCGGGTTCGCCGAGGTGGTCGCGGGAGTCGCGCGAGTTGTCGCGGTGGTCGCCCATCATCCAGAGCGTGCCCTCGGGGACGGCGATGTCGAAGGGCACCCGGGACGGCCTGTCGCCCGGGTGGAGATAGCCCTCGTCGACGGCCTCGCCGTTCACGCTGATCCTTCCCCGCCTGTCGCAGCAGACGACCCGGTCGCCACCGACCCCGACCACGCGCTTGACGTAGTCGGTCTCGGTCGGCTCCGCCAACCCGACCGTGGCCGCCGCCTTCCGCAGCAGCCCGGTCACGGGGTTGCCGCCGTCCCCTTCCGGTGCGAACGACCCGGTGCCGTCGAAGACCACGACGTCCCCCCGGCGCGGCTGGTTGCCGAAACGGTACGCCAGCTTGTTCACCAGCACCCGGTCGCCGACCCGGAGGGTGGGCTCCATGGACCGGCTGGGGATCAGGAAGGGCTGGACGACGAAGCCGCCAAGCAGCCCGAGGAAGAGCACGCAGACCCCGGCGCCCAGCCCCGCCCGCCGCCACGGGTCCCGCGGGAGCCGCCTGTGGACACGCACGGAGCGCGACCGCCGTTCAGTCCCCTCGCCGGGGTCCGAAGAGCGGTCGCGCTCCGAGAGTCGTGCGTCGGTGTCCATCGGGGCCAGAGCCTATCCGGCCTGGCCGGACATCCGGTGGCGAGATCAGCTCTCGCGCTTCTCCTTGATCTTGGCGGCCTTGCCGCGCAGGTCGCGGAGGTAGTACAGCTTGGCGCGGCGCACGTCACCGCGGGTGACGACCTCGATCTTCTCGACGATCGGGGTGTGCACCGGGAAGGTGCGCTCCACGCCGACGCTGAAGCTGACCTTGCGGACCGTGAAGGTCTCGCGCACGCCCGCGCCCTGGCGGCGGATG
This sequence comes from Streptomyces pathocidini, assembly GCF_001418495.1. Lineage (GTDB taxonomy): Bacteria > Actinomycetota > Actinomycetes > Streptomycetales > Streptomycetaceae > Streptomyces > Streptomyces pathocidini. Next base: position 6,783 of record NZ_LIQY01000454.1, read on the forward strand.
ACGACGCCCTTGAACTGCTGCACACGGGAGCGGTTGCCCTCGATGACGCGCACGTGGACGTTCACGGTGTCGCCGGGGCGGAAGGCCGGGAGGTCGCTGCGCAGCGAGGCGGAGTCGACGCTGTCGAGAAGGTGCATGACCGTCTGCTTTCTTCGCTGATGCCACAGGTCATCAGCGGAACATGGTGGTGAGGTTCGGGTTGCCGCTCCGTCGGGCGGGCGTCGTTCCCCCTGTGGCAGGGGCGCGCGCCGGACGCACAGCAGCGGCCTATTCTTCCACGGCCTGGCGCTGCCGCCCAAATCGGCCGTCGGGCAGCTCCCGCCAGCCCAGTTCGGACAGGATCCTCCGGTCGTGCTTGTCCAGGGCGGCCGGGTCGCAACCCTCGATCAGATCGGGCCGGTTGGCGGCCGTACGGCGGAACGCCTCGTCGCGCCGCCAGCGCGCGATCTTCCCGTGGTGCCCGCTGAGCAGCACCTCGGGGATGGAGCGCCCGCGCCACTCCGGGGGCTTGGTGTAGACGGGGCCCTCCAGGAGGGACTCCATCCGGCCGGGCGCGAAGGAGTCGTCCTGGTGGGAGGCCGCGTTGCCGAGGACGCCGGGCAGCAGCCGCGCGACGGCCTCGACCATGACGAGTACGGGGGCCTCCCCGCCCGCCAGCACGTAGTCCCCGATGGACACTTCGCGTACGTCGAACCGCTCGCCGTACTCCTCGATCACCCGCCGGTCGATGCCCTCGTAGCGCGCGGGGGTGAAGACCAGCCACGGCTTGCCGGACAGTTCGACGGCGAGCTGCTGGGTGAAGGGCCGGCCGCTCGGCGTGGGGACGACGAGCGTGGGCCGCTCGCCCGCCTCCCCCGAGGCGATGATCCCGTCCAGCGCCTCGCCCCACGGCTCGGGCTTCATGACCATGCCGGGCCCGCCGCCGTACGGGGTGTCGTCGACGGTGTTGTGCCGGTCGTGGGTGAACTTCCGCAGGTCGTGCACCCGGACGTCCAACTGCCCCCGCGCGCGGGCCTTTCCGACCAGCGAGAGGTTCAGCGGCTCCAGGTACTCCGGGAAGATCGTGACGACGTCGAGCCTCATGCGGACCCGTCCCCGCTCTCGGCCTCCCCGCCCTCGGCCTCTCCCGCTGCGCCGTCGAGCAGCCCGGCCGGCGGGTCGATGACCGCGCGCTGGGCCTCCAGGTCGATCTCCGGGACGATCTCGCCGACGAACGGCACGAGCACCTCGCCGCCATCGGGCCGCCGTACGACCAGCAGGTCCTGGTACGGGAGGTGGCTGATCTCGGCGATCCGGCCGACCTCGGTGCCGTCGACGGTCACCACGTCGAGGTCGATCAGCTGGTGGTCGTAGAACTCCTCGGGGTCCTCCGGGATTTCCTCCGGGTCGACCTCCGCGATGAGCAGGGTGTTGCGCAGCGCCTCCGCGGCCGTGCGATCGCGTACGCCGTCGAAGCGGAGCAGCAGCCTGCCGCTGTGGACGCGGCCGGTCTCGATGGTCAGCGGGCCCGCCGAGGCCGGTTCCGTGGCCAGCACAGCGCCGGGCGCGAGCCGCAGCTCGGGCTCGTCCGTGCGCACCTCCACCGTGACCTCGCCCTTGATCCCGTGGGCACGGCCGATCCGCGCGACGACTAGCTGCACTGTGCGTCTCTCCTGCTGCTCTGGGGTCGTACGGGGGCGGGCTGGGCCGTCGACCGGTACGACGGCGGGCCGGGGACGGCCGCGAAGCCCTCCCCGGCCCGTGCCGGTGCTCTCCCGCTGCTCAGCGAACCTGGTCCACGTCGACGAGGTCGACGCGGATACCGCGGCCGCCGAGGGCGCCCACGACGGTGCGGAGCGCGCGTGCGGTGCGGCCGTTGCGGCCGATCACCTTGCCGAGGTCCTCGGGGTGCACCCGGACCTCCAGCACACGTCCGCGACGCAGGTCACGCGAGGCGACCTGCACGTCGTCGGGGTTGTCGACGATGCCCTTCACCAGGTGCTCGAGGGCCTCCTCGAGCATCCTCAGGCCTCGGTCGACTCGGTGGACTCAGCGGTCTCGGCCGCCTCGTCCGCCTTCTTCTCGGACTTCTTCGCCTTGGGGGTGATGGCCTCACCCTTCGGCTCGTCACCGGCCTCCTTGGCGGCGGCCTCGAAGAGGGCGCGCTTGTCGGCCTTCGGCTCCGCGACCTTCATCGGCTCCGGGGCGGGCAGGCCCTTGAACTTCTGCCAGTCGCCGGTGACCTTGAGGATGGCCGTGACGGGCTCGGTCGGCTGCGCGCCGACACCCAGCCAGTACTGGACACGCTCGGAGTCGACCTCGATGCGCGAGGGGTTCTGCACCGGGTGGTACAGGCCGATCTCCTCGATGGCCCGGCCGTCACGGCGGGTACGGGAGTCGGCGACGACGATGCGGTAGTGCGGCGACCGGATCTTGCCCAGGCGCTTCAGCTTGATCTTGACTGCCACTGGAGTGGTGTCTCCTGCTCTATGACGTGTTTGAGCGCGTGGGATCCAGCACGTGGGGTTGTGGGATCCGAGCGCCCGGTGGACGCGTCAGCCGAGGGAGAGAGGGGTCCGATCCGGCTGCCGAGTACTCAGCGGTCCATTCTGCCATACGGCGGGACCCCCGCCGTACGCCGGGACCTCCCCGCTCAGGCCACCGCCGCGGCGTCCGGGATGCGGAACGGCTTTCCGCACCCGCCGCAGACGATCGGCGCCTGGGCCAGCACGGACGGGACGACCCGCACGTTCCGCCCGCAGTCGCAGACGGCCTTGACCCGGACACCGCCGCCGGAGGAGCCGTGCCGGGCGGCGGGTCCTCTGAAGCTGCGGGCGGAGTCGGCGGCCGTGGCCGCGGTGTGCGCCTTGAGGGCGCGCTGCAGCCGCTCGATGGTGGGCCGGTAGCGCTTCTTGGCCTCCGGGCTGAGCACCACGAGCGAGAAGCCGCTGCTGGGATGCGGATCCTCGGAGTGGTCGAGACCCAACTCCTCGGCGATCGCGAGGAATCGGCGGTTGTGGTAGCGGCCTGCTCGCGAGGTGTCGCGGACACCGCGCGCGGCGGCGATGCCGTGGACGGCCTCGTGGAGCAGTCGTTCGAAGGAGAGCTCGGCGCCGCAGGCGGACGAGGACTCTCCGATGAGGGATTCGGGGGCGGCCAGATCCGGCAGCTCGGGGTGGTGCCGCTGAATGTCGGCCCACGCCTGCGCCAGTTCCGCGGCAAGGACAGGTGGTGTCGTGCTCACGTCGTAAGAACGATCCGGGGTGCCCCGGTGTTCCGATTCCGGGCCATCCCAAATAATTTGCACGTACCAGTCAGTACCCGGCGTACGCCCCGGCGCGTAGGGAATCTGCGCACGCCGGGGCGAAATCCGTCCAGCCGGGGCGAAACCCGCTCAGTAGGCGCGGCTGACGATGGCCAGAGTGCCCGGGGCGTCGTCGGACTCCGGCACGGAGCCGTCCTCGCCGACCAGGCAGCGCACGCTGACCGCCTGCTCGGCCAACTCGGCCTCGCCCTCCGGGCCCAGCACGGACCACGGGATCCGCGCCCAGCCGCCCGCGACCGCGGCCTCGGCGGCCTCGGCCACCGTCGTCACGTCCGAGGTGCGGGACTCGCGGCGCTCCCGGGACTGGCGCAGCAGCAGTGCCTGGTCGTCCTCCAGGGCCTTCGGCAGCAGCGCTTCGAGGGCCTCGATCACCACCGGCTCCTTGCCGCCCGGAATACGGCGGGCCACCATCGCCGTACCGTTCTCCAGGTCGCGCGGGCCGACCTCGACGCGGACCGGGACGCCCTTGAGCTCCCAGTCGACCGCGCGGCGGCCGAAGGGGGTGTCGGTGCGGTCGTCGACCTGGACGCGGATCCCGGCGGCGGCCAGCCGGTCGCCGATCTCCCGGACCTTGGCGACCACCGCGTCGTCGCCCTTGATGGCCAGGACGACGACCTGGACCGGGGCGAGGCGCGGCGGGACGCGGAGGCCGTTGTCGTCGCCGTGCATCATCACGAGCGCGCCGACCATGCGGGTCGTGCTGCCCCACGAGGTCTGCCAGACCAGCTCCTGCCTGCCGTCCTTGGACAGGTACTGGGTGTTGAAGGCCCTGGCGAAGTTCTGGCCGAGCTCGTGGCTGGTGGCCATCTGGAGTGCCTTGCCGTCGCCCATCATCCCTTCGAGGGTGAGGGTGTTGATGGCGCCCGCGAAGCGCTCCTTGACGGTCTTCCGGCCGGGAACCACGTCCATCGCCAGGACGTTCTCCATGAAGTCGCCGTAGACATTGCGGTGGATGTGGGCGGCGTAGTCCCGGGCGTCCTCGTGCGTGGCGTGGGCGGTGTGGCCCTCCTGCCAGAGGAACTCGGAGGTGCGCAGGAACAGGCGGGGGCGCAGCTCCCAACGGACCACGTTCGCCCACTGGTTGATCAGCAGGGGCAGGTCGCGGTAGCTCTGCACCCACTTCGAGAAGTACTCGTTGATGATCGTCTCGGAGGTGGGCCGGATGACCACCGGCTCCTCCAGCTCCTTGCCACCGCCGTGCGTGACCACCGCGAGCTCGGGGGCGAAGCCCTCGACGTGCTCGGCCTCCCTGGTCAGGTAGGACTGCGGGATGAGGACGGGGAAGTACGCGTTCTGCGCACCGGCCTGCTTGATCCGGCGGTCCATGTCCGCCTGCATCCGCTCCCAGAGCCCGTACCCGTACGGCCGGATCACCATGGTGCCGCGCACCGGGCCGTTGTCGGCCAGCTCGGCCTTGTTGATCAGGTCCTGGTACCAGCGCGGGAAGTCGTCCGCCTGGGGCGTGAGTACGGGAGCCTTTGCCATGGCGGAGATGGTACGGCGGTGTCACCCTGAAATGTGAATCGGCCGGTGTGCGGGCCGATACCGGGGGCGCACGGAGGGTGTACGCGATGCATCGCGCGCACGCCCCCTGGACTCGGGGACGGATCGGCAGTTCCCTGGCATACGGGGGATGCGGCAGGGCGCATGGCCAAGGGGTGGGTCAGCAGTGCGACGGCAATGGCTCTCGGCGGATTGGGGCGCTTCGATGACACCCACGCTCGTTCGGCGGCACCACCATCTCCACCACGTTTCCCCACCACATCCGGACGTTCGCGCACGCGCCCGCGACTGGGCGGAGATCCAGGAGCGCATGCTGGTGCCGCTGTACGAGGCGGTGTACGAGCGCCTGGAAGTGGACTCCGGCACCCGCGCACTCGGCCTGGGCTGCGGCTCGGGCCTCGCCCTGCTGATGGCGGCGGCCCGAGGCGCGTACGTCACGGGCACCGAGGCGGATCCGCAGCGGCTGGAGCTCGCGCGGGAGCGGCTTGTACCGGACGCTCCCGATCGGGGCGCACAGGCGGCGCGGGCGCAGCTGCTGGGGCGTACGCCCCGTGATGTCGCGGATCCCGGCCGCCCCGCGTTCAACCTCGTCACAGCCTTCGACCCGCACTCGTACGCCGACGGCGGGCTGGTGTCCGCGCTGGCGGAGGCCGCGGAGGTGTCGGAGCGCTCCACTCCGGTGGTGCTGGCCGGGTGGGGGCCGGCCGAGCGGTGCGCCACCTCGTCGGTGCTGCGGGTGGCCTCCCGGCTCGCCGATCCCGTACGGGCGCGGACTCCGATGCCCCGGGGGTGGCGGCCCTGCGGGCGGGACGACCTGGAGGAGCTGGCGCACGAGGCGGGGCTGCGGCCGGACGGCTCGGGGCGGGTGGCCTGCCCGTTCGGGTACGCGGACATGGACAGCGCGGTGCGCGGGCTGCTGTCGACGGGGCTGTTCGACGCGGCGGTCGCGGCGACGGACCGGTCCCAGGTCGAGAAGGAGCTCACCGAGGCGCTGCATCCGCACCGGCGCCGGGACGGGACGGTCTGGATGCCGAACGTGTTCCGGTATCTGATCGCGCTGGTGTAGCGCGGGAGCGGACCGGACGACGGCCGGGGCGCGGTCCGCTCCCCGGCCGCAACCGGGCCCGCCTCAGGACTTGTTGTCGTCCGGCGGCAGCATGTCCCGGAACTCCTTGGGGAGTTCGAAGGGGCTCGCGTCCTGGCCGGCGCCCGGGAGGCCGAACGCGCCGCCCGGCTGGCTGCCCGCGTCGGCGGCCCGCTGGCGGGCGGCCTCCTCATCGGCCTTCCGCTTCATCGGGTTGCCGCTGCGCTGCCGTCCCTTGGCCTGCTTCTGCTTCTTCTTCTGGCGGCCGGGGCCGCCGCCCATGCCCGGGATCCCGGGCATCCCCGGCATGCCGCCGCCCTGGGCCATCCGCGACATCATCTTGCGTGCCTCGAAGAACCGCTCCACGAGGTTCTTCACCGCGCTGACGTCCACGCCGGAGCCACGGGCGATACGGGCGCGGCGCGAGCCGTTGATGATCGTCGGGTCCTGGCGCTCGCCCGGGGTCATCGACTTGATGATCGCGGCCGTGCGGTCGACGTCCCGCTCGTCGAGGTTGTCGATCTGGTCCTTCATCTGGGCCATGCCCGGCAGCATGCCGAGCAGCTTGGAGATGGAGCCCATCTTGCGGACCTGCTCCATCTGGGCCAGGAAGTCGTCGAGCGTGAAGTCCTTGCCCTTGCTGCTCGCCAGCTTGGAGGCCATCTTCTCGGCCTCTTGCTGACTGAAGGTCTGCTCGGCCTTCTCGATCAGCGTGAGCATGTCGCCCATGCCGAGAATGCGGGAGGCCATGCGGTCCGGGTGGAACGCGTCGAAGTCGTCGAGCTTCTCGCCGTTGGAGGCGAACATGATCTGGCGGCCGGTGACGTGCGCGATGGAGAGCGCGGCGCCGCCGCGGGCGTCGCCGTCCAGCTTGGAGAGCACCACGCCGTCGAAGCCGACGCCGTCGCGGAAGGCCTCGGCGGTGTTGACCGCGTCCTGACCGATCATCGCGTCGACGACGAACAGGACCTCGTCCGGGTTGACCGCGGCGCGGATGTCGGCGGCCTGCTGCATCATCTCGGCGTCGATGCCGAGGCGGCCCGCGGTGTCGACGATGACCACGTCGTGCTGCTTCGTCCGCGCGAACTCGATCGAGTCCTTGGCGACCTGCACCGGGTCGCCGACCCCGTTGCCCGGCTGCGGCGCGTAGACGGCGACGCCGGCCCGCTCGGCGACCACGGCGAGCTGGTTGACGGCGTTGGGGCGCTGGAGGTCGCAGGCAACGAGGACCGGGGCGTGGCCCTGGGACTTCAGCCAGCTGCCGAGCTTTCCGGCAAGCGTGGTCTTACCGGCACCCTGCAGACCCGCGAGCATGATCACGGTGGGCGGCTGCTTGGCGAAGCGGAGGCGGCGGGTCTCGCCGCCGAGGATGCCGACCAGCTCCTCGTTGACGATCTTGATGATCTGCTGCGCCGGGTTGAGGGCCTTGGAGACCTCGACACCGAGGGCCCTTGTCTTGACCTCCTTGATGAAGGCCCGCACGACGGGCAGCGCGACATCGGCCTCGAGCAGGGCGATACGGATCTCCCGCGCCGTGGCGTCGATGTCCGCCTCACTGAGGCGGCCCTTGCCCCGGAGGTTCTTGAAAGTGCTCGCCAAGCGGTCGGAGAGAGTATCGAACACGGCGCTCGTCGGTCCTCGGGGGTCGGGGGCGTGGTAATCGCCCTCCAGAGTATCGGTCCGGGCAAGCGGGCGAGACGGCCCGGCGGCCGCGGGCCCGGCCACGACCCCGGCCGCGATGGCGACTGCGGCCCCGGATGCGGATGCGGATGAACGGCGGGAAGCCGTACCGGCCGCTGGGCAGCCGGGGCATGCCCGGTGGGGTGCACCGGCCTCTGGCCGGGCGAGCCCGGCACCGCCGGCCAGCACCGCCGGACCGCGCCGCGGTCGTACGCGCCGCCGCAGCGAAGACCCTCCCGCCGCGGCGGCGCGATCTCCGGCGGTGGAGCTCGGCGGTGCCG
>NZ_LIQY01000455.1 GCF_001418495.1 Streptomyces pathocidini
AGATGGGCCACGTAGACGGCGACCTGCCCGTTCGGGGTCTCGACCGTCGTGCGCAGCGCGCGCGTCCAGCCGAGCCGGATGTCGACGGGCCGGGTGTCGGCCAGCGGGTACTTGCTCCAGACTCCGACCGTGCCCTGCAGGGAGTGGTACTTGTACGTGCTCGCCAGCGCCCGCTCGTACGTCGGCGCGGCGTCGCCGGTGACCTCCTCCAGGGCCACCACGTCCGCGCCGGAGGCAGCCACCTCGCGGGCGGTGCCCTCGGGGTCGGGGTTCTGGGCGTTGACGTTGTGGGTCGCGACCGTCAGATCGCCGCCCGTCGCCGAGGACTTGGTGCCCAGCAGCCCGCCGAACAGGTTCGCCCACACCAGCGTCGGCAGCACCAACGCGACCAGCGCGGTAGCCGACCTGCGCAGCAGGGCGAACAGCAGCAGGACCGGCACGCCCAGGCCCAGCCACGGCAGGAACGTCTCCAGCAGGCTACCCAGGTTGCCCACCGCGTTGGGCACCTGTGCATGCAGGAACATCAGCCCGGTCAGCACGACCGCGAAGAGGGCCAGCAGCCAGCCGCGCCGCCACATGCCCGGGCCGCGCCAGCCGCCGAGCAGGCGCCGGCCCCGGGATCCGATGGGCTCGTGTGCCGAGCTCGCGTGCCCCGTTTCCGTCGTGTACGCCTGCGTCATGTGCCGTCCTCGCTACCTCGCTCGTCGGCCCCCGCCTCCCCGCACGATAGGCGACGACCTGTGGCTTCCCCGCCGCCCCCTGGCGGCCACTCACCCTGCATGACGAGTACGGCGGGGCCATGGGTTCCGACGTGCGCCCGCGCATCGGTACCTGTGACAGAAACCGAACAGTTACCCGAAGTACCGCCGGAGTACGCCCTGGTGGGGCAGCCGGTGCGGTCAGTGCGGGCGTACGCCGTCCAGCACCGCGTCCACGATGCGCTCGGCCAGCCCCCCCGGCAGTTCCTGCCACTCACGCAGGACGGCCCGGGCGAGCATCGGGCCGACGAAGAGGTCGGCGAGCAGTTCGGGGTCGAGGTCGGCGCGGATCTCACCGGTGGCCATGCCGCGGCGCAGCACCTCGTACACCGCCTCGCGCCGGGCCTGCACCACGGTGTCCTGGTACGCGCGCCACAGCCTGGGATGCGACCGTATCTCGGTGATCACGGCGCGCAGCACGGCCGAGGAGCGCTTGGCCAGGCCGCGGCGGCGCAGGAACTCCAGCATGAGGACGAGGTCGTCGCGGACCGACTCGCCCACCGGCTCGGGAGTCTGGAGGTCCGCCTCCAGGGAGCGCAGGACGTCGAGGAGGAGGGCCTCCTTGCCGGGCCAGCGGCGGTAGACGGTGGCCTTGCCGACCCCGGCCTCGCGGGCGATCCGCTCCATCGACAACTCGCCGACTCCGGCGCCCTCTTCGAGGAGGCGCAGGACGGTCTCGACGACCGCCACGTCGACGGCGGCGTTGCGGGGGCGGCCGCGCCGCACTGCGGTGGTCATGGGGCCGTGCTCCCCCGGCCCCCTGCCTCCGGCACCTCGGCGACCGGGGTCCCGCCCGGTTCCATGGAACCGGTTTCGTCCGCCTCCATGGAGCCGGTCCCGTCCGCCGGCTCCATGGCGCCGGTCTTGTCCGCCTCCATGGAGCCGGTTTCGTCCACCAGCTCCATGGGGCCGGTCCTGTCCACCGCCGCGAGTCTGTCCTCCTCCGCCGGCCCGCCCTCCGTACGTCCCTGCTCTTCGGACGGCTTCGGGCGGCCCGGCAGGAACAGGGCCACGACGAGGGCGCCGACCAGGGCGACGCCCGCCGCCCCGACCACGGTGACATGCATGGCATGGATGAACGCCGCGTTGGCGGGGGCCACCAGCGCGCTGCCCTCGGGTCCCATCCGCTCGGCCGCGCCGAGGGTCGCCTCGATCGACTCGCCCGCGGCGTGCCGCAGGCCGGGCGGCAGGACGGCGAGCTCGTCGTCGATCCCGGCCCGGTAGGTGGCGGACAGCAGGGAGCCGAGGACGGCCACGCCCAGGGCGCCGCCGACCTGCCGGAAGGTGTTGTTGACCGCCGAGCCGGAGCCCGCTTTCTCGCGCGGCAGCGACTGCATGATCGAGGTGGTGACGGGCGGCATCGTGTGGGCCATGCCGGCGCCCTGGAGGAAGAACAGCACCTCAAGGACCCAGATCGGGGTGTCCTGGTCGAGCAGCGTGAACCCGGCCAGGGTGGCGGCGACGAGCAGCATGCCGCCGGTGCACACCGCGCGGGCGCCGAACCGCTCCACCACGAGCGGGGCGCGCGGCGCGAACACCATCTGCGCGGCGGCGAGCGGCAGTATCAGCACGCCCGTCTCCAGCGGGGAGTAGCCGCGCACGCTCTGCGTGTAGAAGACGGTGAAGAACGTGACGCCCATCAGCGCGAAGAAGACCAGCGCGATGGCGGCCACGGCCGCGGAGAACGCGGGCTTGCGGAAGTAGCCGATGTCGATCGCCGGGTGGTCGCTGCGCTTCTCGTGGAGCACGAACAGCACCAGCACGGCGAGACCGGCTCCTATGGTGCCCAGCACCTGCGGATCGGAGAAGTCGGCCAGCCGCCCGCCCTGGATGATCCCGTACACCAGCAGCACGAGCCCGACGACGGACAGCAGCACGCCGATCGGATCGATCCGGCCGGGCCTGGGGTCCCTGGAGTCGGGTACGAGGAGCAGCATCGCGGCCAGGCCGAGGATCACGATGGGCACGTTGACCAGGAAGACCGAGCCCCACCAGAAGTGCTCCAGGAGCAGGCCGCCGGTGATGGGCCCTATGGCGATGGCGAGGCCGACGCCGCCGACCCAGATCCCTATGGCCTTGGGCTGCTCGTCGCGTTCGAAGACGTTCATGAGGATGGCGAGCGTGGCGGGCATCACGAAGGCGCCGCCGAAGCCCATCAGGGCGCGGAAGGCGATGAGTTGGCCGGGTGAGTCGGACAGCGCGGCGAGTGCCGAGCCGATGCCGAACAGGGCCATTCCGAAGAGCAGGACCTTCTTGCGGCCGAGCCGGTCTCCCAGGAGGCCCGCCGTGAAGAGGATCCCGGCGAAGACGAGCGTGTAGGAGTTGATCGCCCACTCCAGCTCGCTCTGCGTGGCGCCGAGTCCGGTGGGCGGCGGGGTGGCGATCGTCTTCATGGCCACGTTGAGGATCGAATTGTCCAGCACCACGATCAGCAGGCTGAACATGAGCACCGAGAGGATGAGCCAGCGCCGCCGGTGCACGGCCTCGGGAACGCCGCGTTCAGCGGCGGTGGTGCCGGTCGGAGTCACCATGGGCCCAGAGTAGCCTCATACGAAACGGGCCCGTTCCGTATCTGGGGAGACACGCCCCCTCTTTCACCCTCCGGCCGCTGATGCCACCATGGACATGGTCCGGGGACGCCGTGAGGGCGCCTCGAGATGACGAAGGAGCCATTGCCATGACGTCTGCCCTGACGCCTGTCCCGAACGGGCAGGGTGCGGCCCACTCCGAGGCCCCCTCCGTGGCCCCCGCCCGGCCCGCCGACAGCAGCAAGGCGCTGTACGGCGGCAAGAGCACCCGCCGTATCACCGTCCGCGACGTCGCCGGCGCCAAGGAGCGCGGCGAGAAGTGGCCCATGCTCACCGCGTACGACGCGATGACCGCCTCCGTCTTCGACGAGGCCGGGATCCCGGTCATGCTCGTCGGCGACTCCATGGGCAACTGCCACCTCGGCTACGACACCACCGTCCCCGTCACGCTCGACGAGATGACCATGCTCTCGGCCGCGGTCGTCCGCGGCACCCGGCGCGCCCTGATCGTCGCCGACCTGCCGTTCGGCTCGTACCAGGAGGGCCCCGTCCAGGCGCTGCGCAGCGCCACCCGCCTGGTCAAGGACGCGGGTGTGGGCGCGGTGAAGCTGGAGGGCGGCGAGCGCTCGCACCGGCAGATCGAGCTGCTGGTGGAGTCCGGCATCCCGGTCATGGCGCACGTCGGCCTGACCCCGCAGTCGGTCAACGCCATGGGCTACCGCGTCCAGGGCCGCGGCGAGGAGGCGGCCCACCGGCTGCTGCGCGACGCCAAGGCCGTGCAGGACGCGGGCGCCTTCGCGGTGGTGCTGGAGCTCGTACCGGCCGGGCTGGCCGCCGAGGTCACCCGCTCCCTGCACATCCCCACCGTCGGTATCGGCGCCGGGCCGGACTGCGACGCTCAGGTGCTGGTGTGGACGGACATGGCGGGCATGACGGAGGGCAGGGTGCCGCGCTTCGTCAAGCAGTACGCCGACCTGCGGCGGGCCCTCGGGGACTCGGCGAGGGCGTTCGCCGAGGACGTGGTGGGCGGGGCGTTCCCGCAGGAGGAGCACACCTTCCACTGAGCCGCCGCTCCTGCTGAGCCGCCGGTTCCGCTCAGCTCGGGCTCCGCTGGGCCGCCGCTCCCCGCTGGGCCTTCGGCCCGCCGTTTCCCGGGCTGTCCCCCTGGGTTTCGGCGGGCTGTCGGTGCGATGTCGGTGCGTTGTCAGTGGCGGGTGCGACGCTTTCCGGCATGACGCGAATCGAAAAGAACTCCGGGGGCGGAAACGCCGTCGAAGTACGGGGGCTGGTCAAGCACTTCGGCGACACCCGCGCCGTCGACGGTGTTGACCTCGATGTGAAGGAGGGCACCGTCCTCGGTGTCCTCGGCCCGAACGGGGCGGGGAAGACCACGCTGGTGCGCTGCCTGTCGACCCTGCTGACGCCGGACGCGGGCACCGCGACCGTCGCGGGCTACGACGTGGTGCGCCAGCCCCGGCAGCTGCGCCGCACCATCGGCCTGACAGGGCAGTACGCCTCGGTCGACGAGAAGCTGTCCGGCTGGGAGAACCTCTACATGATCGGGCGGCTGCTCGACCTCCCGCGCAAGGACGCCCGCCGCCGGGCGGACGAGATGCTGGAGCGGTTCTCGCTCACGGAGGCCGGCAAGCGGGCCGCCCACACGTACTCGGGCGGTATGCGCCGCCGCCTCGACCTGGCCGCTTCCATGATCGGGCAGCCCTCGGTGCTCTACCTGGACGAGCCGACCACGGGCCTGGACCCGCGCACCCGCAACGAGGTGTGGGACGAGGTCAAGCGGATGGTCGCCGAGGGCGCCACCGTCCTGCTCACCACGCAGTACATGGAGGAGGCCGAGCAGCTCGCCAGCGAGCTGACGGTGATCGACCGCGGCAAGGTCATCGCCGAGGGCCGGGTCAACGAGCTCAAGGCGAAGGTCGGCGGCCGGACCCTGCAGATCCGCCCCGCCGAGCCGGGCGAGCTGCACCGCATGGTCGGCGCCATCGCCCAGGCCGGGCTCGACGGCATCGCGGGCGCGACCGCGGATGTCGAGGAGGGCCTGGTCAACGTGCCGATCGTCAGCGACGAGCAGCTGACCGCGGTGATAGGCCTGCTCGGTGAGCGCGGCTTCGCCATCGCCGGGATCGACACCCACCTGCCCAGCCTCGACGAGGTGTTCCTGGCCATCACCGGCCAGAAGACCTCCACGCCCGCCGACGAGCGGGACGGCCAGGCCGACAACGAGCTTCAGGAGGTCGCCGTATGAGCGCGGCAGTAGCTTCCGCGCCCGCGGCGGCGCACTCCGGCGAGGGCCGCATCGGCCTGCGCGGGAACCTGCGGCACATCGGCGCCCTGGTGCGCCGCAACGCCCTGCAGATCAAGCAGGACCCGGAGTCGATGTTCGACGCCGTGCTGATGCCGATCATCTTCACGCTGCTGTTCGTGTACGTCTTCGGCGGCGCGGTCGGCGGCAGCCTGGGCGGCGACCGGACCGTCTACGTCAACTACGTCATCCCCGGCCTGATGGCGATGGGCGGCCTCAACATCGCGATGTCGGTGGGCACAGGCGTCAACGACGACTTCAACAAGGGGGTGATGGACCGCTTCCGCACGATGCCCATCGCCCGCTCCTCGGTGCTGATCGCCAAGCTCATCGTGGAGTCCGGCCGGATGATGGTCTCCACCATCATCCTGCTGACGGTGGCCTTCCTCATCGGCTTCGACCTGAAGACCGGCCCGCTGGAGCTGCTGGCCGCGATCGCGCTGGCGCTGGCCTTCGGCGCCTCGCTGACCTGGATCTTCATGCTGCTGGGGCTGACCCTGAAGACCCCGCAGGCGGTGCAGGGCATGGGCTTCCTGGTGATCATGCCGCTGCAGTTCGGCTCGTCGATCTTCGCCCCGCCCGGGACGATGCCAGGCTGGCTGGAGGCCTTCACCAAGTACAACCCGCTCTCCCAACTGGCCGACGCGGCGCGCGCGTTGCTCAACGGCGAGGGCGCGGTGGCGCACCCGGTGATGATCACCCTGGGCTGGGCGATCGTCATCACCGCCGTGACGGCCCCGCTGGCCGTCTCGAAGTTCCGCAACAAGACGTGAGGTCCGGCTGACCACCGGTCCGGGACCACCGGTCCCGGATCATCGGTCCCGGATCATCGGTCCCGGATCATCGGTCCCGGACCGTCGCGTCACACCAGGGTGGCGGCCTCGTCCAAGGAGAGGCCGCCACCCTCGGCGTACACCCGCTCGTACGCCGCGTCGTCCAACGCGCGGCGCACCTCGGCCTCCGCCGCCGCGCGCGCCTCCCGCTCCGCGGCGACCGGATGGTAGGCGGCGGGCAGCAGTGCGTCGTAGGCGCCGAGAAGGCGGGCCGCCCGCTCGGCGTTCCCGGCCCCGCCCAGGATCCCGTACGCGCGGGCCGCACCCATCAGCTGGGTCACCGGCTGGGCGGGGGCGACCATGTCGGTAAACGGATCGCGCAGCAGCCCCAGCGCGGTGCGGAACTTCTCCAGCGCATCCCGGCCCCGTCCGTCCGCGGCGTCCAGCCAGGCGTTGAGCCCCGTCAGCATCCCCGCGAACAGGCCCGGGGCCCGCCCCCCGAACTCCTCCTCGAACAGCCGCTGGACCTGCCGCCGCGCCTCGTCCGTACGGCCCGTGCGGCCCAGCAGGACAACCAGGTTGACACGGGCGAAGGCGGTCGCGTCACCGCCCAGCCGCTCCCCCTCCGCCAGCGACTCCCGCAGCAGCGGCTCCCCGGCCTCGATGTCGCCCGACTCGATCAACGCGACGGCCAGCCTGCCCCGCAGCAGCGAAACCTGCCCCATCGCCCCCAACTCCCGGGCATACGGGATGGCTTCGCGGTAGTCCTCGGCCGCCGCCGCGTACTCCCCGCGCCGTTCGAGCGCCTCGCCGCGCGAGGACAGCGCCTCGGCCACGCCCCAGCCGTCACCGAGCCTGCTGAACCGCTCCACGCTCTCGTCGGCGTCCCGCCGGGCGGACTCGGCCCTGCCGGGGCGTTCGCTGAGCATCCTGGCGCGGAACTGCAGGGTGTACGCCAGCTCCCACTCGTACCCGAGGCGGCGGGCGCCCTCGACGGTCGCGTCGATCGTCTCCGCCAGCAGGTCCGCGTCCCCGGTGAGCAGCACCGCGAAGAACCACATGGCGCCCGGCATGCGGCAGGTCTGCGGCTGGCCCGCGCGGTAGGTGGCCCTGATACCGCGCAACTGCGCCTGCATCTCGGGGGTTTCCAGGTCCTGCCAGGGCTGCTCGATGTGGACGAGCGCGATGAGCCGCACGCCGCGCCGCGCCTCGCCGAGGAGGTCCGGCGGCAGGGGCAGGGGCGTGTCCGTGGCGGCCACG
>NZ_LIQY01000456.1 GCF_001418495.1 Streptomyces pathocidini
CCGCCATCCCGCCTCCCGCGGGGGGGGGACCGGGTTTCCGGTGGCGGTCGTTCGGCACCGCCGGACTCCGCCGTCCCACCTCCCACCGTCGCGGCGGGGGTCGGCCGTACCCGTCACTGCCAGAAGACAGCTGTTCGGACTCGTAAGGATCAGGAATGACGGACGCAACTCACGAGCGCGTGGCGGAGCTGCTCGCTCGCTCGCATCGCCTGGGCGCCGACCCGCGCAACACCAACTACGCGGGCGGGAACACCTCCGCGAAGGGCACGGACACCGACCCGGTGACCGGGCAGGACATCGAGCTGATGTGGGTCAAGGGCTCGGGCGGTGACCTCGGGACGCTCAAGGCCGCGGGGCTCGCCGCGCTGCGGCTCGACCGGCTGCGCGCGCTGACCGGGGTCTACCCGGGCGTGGACCGCGAGGACGAGATGGTCGCGGCCTTCGACTACTGCCTGCACGGCAAGGGCGGTGCCGCTCCGTCCATCGACACCGCGATGCACGGCCTCGTCGAGGCCGCCCACGTCGACCACCTGCACCCCGACTCCGGCATCGCGCTCGCCTGCGCCGCCGACGGCGAGGCGCTCACCAAGGAGTGCTTCGGCAACAAGGTCGTGTGGGTGCCGTGGCGCCGCCCCGGCTTCCAGCTCGGCCTGGACATCGCGGCCGTGAAGGCCGCCAACCCCGCGGCGATCGGCTGCGTCCTCGGCGGCCACGGCATCACCGCCTGGGGCGAGACCTCCGAGGAGTGCGAGCGCAACTCGCTGCACATCATCCGCACCGCGGAGGCGTTCCTCGAAGAGCGCGGCAAGGCCGAGCCGTTCGGGCCCGCGCTCGACGGGTACGGTCCGCTGGCCGAGGACGAGCGGCGTGCCCGCGCCGCCGCGCTCGCCCCCGTCATCCGCGGTCTGGCCTCCGCCGACCGCCCGCAGGTGGGCCACTTCACCGACTCCGACGTCGTACTGGACTTCCTGGCCCGCGCCGAGCACCCCCGGCTCGCCGCGCTCGGCACCTCCTGCCCGGACCACTTCCTGCGGACGAAGGTCCGACCCCTGGTCCTCGACCTGCCGGCGGGCGCCCCGCTGGAGGAGGCGGTGGCGCGGCTCAAGGAGCTGCACGCGGCCTACCGCGAGGACTACCGCGCGTACTACGAGCGGCACGCCGGCCCCGACTCCCCCGCGATGCGCGGCGCCGACCCGGCGATCGTGCTCGTGCCGGGTGTGGGCATGTTCAGCTTCGGCAAGGACAAGCAGACGGCGCGCGTGGCGGGCGAGTTCTACGTCAACGCGATCAACGTGATGCGGGGCGCCGAGGCCGTGTCCTCATACGCGCCGATCGAGGAGTCCGAGAAGTTCCGCATCGAGTACTGGGAGCTGGAGGAGGCCAAACTGCGACGGATGCCCGCGCCCAGGCCCCTCGCAACCCGGGTCGCGCTAGTGACGGGCGCCGGCTCCGGCATCGGCAGGGCCATCGCCCAGCGGCTGGTGGCGGAGGGCGCGTGTGTGGTCGTCGCCGACCTCAACGCCGACGGCGCGGCCGCCGTGGCCGAGGAGTTGGGCGGGCCCGACAAGGCCGTCGCGGTGACGGTCGACGTCACCTCCGAGGAGCAGATCGCCGCCGCCTTCGCCGCCGCGTCGCTCGCCTTCGGCGGGGTCGACCTGGTGGTCAACAACGCGGGTATCTCCATCTCCAAGCCGCTGCTGGAGACCACCGCGAAGGACTGGGACCTCCAGCACGACATCATGGCCCGCGGCTCCTTCCTGGTCTCCCGGGAGGCGGCGCGGGTGATGACCGCGCAGGGCATCGGCGGCGACATCGTCTACATCGCCTCCAAGAACGGCGTGTTCGCCGGACCGAACAACATCGCGTACGGCGCGACCAAGGCCGACCAGGCACACCAGGTGCGGCTGCTGGCAGCCGAGCTCGGCGGCGACGGCATCCGCGTCAACGGGATCAACCCCGACGGGGTGGTCCGCGGCTCCGGCATCTTCGCCGGGGGCTGGGGCGCGAAGCGCGCGGCCGTCTACGGGGTCGAGGAGGGGAAGCTGGGCGAGTTCTACGCGCAGCGGACGCTGTTGAAGCGGGAGGTGCTGCCGGAGCATGTGGCGAACGCGGTATTCGCCTTGACCGGCGGGGACCTGAGTCACACCACGGGACTCCACATCCCGGTGGACGCGGGCGTCGCCGCGGCGTTCCTGCGGTAGCGGCCACCAGGTTCGCCGGTGTGTGGGCAGGCGTTCCGCCGGGCTGGGGGTCCCCCCGGACGGAGTCTGGGGGAGGGTGGGCACACACCGGCCCGCAACCGGCAACGCGCCGCACCACCCACCGGAGCGTGGCCGCTCCGGCCGCAACAGGCCACCGGGCCTGAACGTTTCGTACGCGACTGCGGGCCGGTGGCCGTGCTGTGCCCACCCGTTCCGCCCGGCGGAACGCCTGCCCACAGCACGGCGAACGGCCCCTCACGTAAGGACTGACACAACGTGACACGTACCCACCCCCTCGCCTTCGCCGCCATCGACCTCGGCGCCTCCAGCGGGCGTGTGATGGTCGGGCGCGTGGAACCCGCGGCGCTCGCGCTGGAGGAGGTGCACCGGTTCCCGAACACGCCGGTGCGCGTCGGCGGCACCCTGCACTGGGACGTCCTCGCCCTCTACCGCGGCGTCCTGGACGGCCTGCGCGCCGCCGCCCAGGCCACCGGCGGCCGCCTGAACGGCATCGGGATCGACTCGTGGGCCGTCGACTACGGCCTCCTCGACGCCACGGGAGCCCTGATCGGCAACCCGGTCCACTACCGGGACTCCCGGACCGAGCCCGCCGTGGCGAAGGTGGCGGAAGTCCTCCCGCCCAGCCGCCTGTACGCGGCCACCGGCCTCCAGCACCTCCCCTTCAACACCGTCTACCAGCTCGTCGCCGCCGAGGGCTCCCCCGCCCTCGACGCGGCCCGCACCGCGCTGCTGATCCCGGACCTCATCTCGTACTGGCTGACCGGTGTCGCCGGTACCGAGATCACCAACGCCTCAACCACACAGCTGATCGACCCGCGGACGCGCGACTGGGCCCGGCCCGTCGCCGACGCGCTCGGCATCGACCTGTCGCTGTTCCCGTTCCTGCGCCATCCCGGCGACCCGGCCGGGGAGTTGCGGAGCGGCGTCCTGGAGGAGACCGGGCTCAAGGGGCCCGTGCCGGTGACCGCCGTCGGGTCGCACGACACCGCCTCGGCCGTCGTCGGCGTACCGGCGCGCGACGAGCGGTTCGCGTACATCGCGACCGGTACGTGGTCGCTGGTCGGGCTGGAGCTGGACGCGCCGGTGCTGACCGAGGACAGCCGACTGGCCAACTTCACCAACGAGTTGGGCATCGACGGCACCGTCCGCTACCTCCGCAACATCATGGGCCTGTGGATGCTCCAGGAGTGCCTGCGCTCCTGGGCGGCGGAGGGGCACCCGCAGGAGCTGGGCGAACTGCTGCGCGGGGCCGCGCAGTCCACGCCCCTGCGGTCCGTCGTGGACGCGGGCGACCCGGAGTTCATCGCCCCGGGCCGGATGCCGGAGCGGATCGCCGAGGCCTGCCGCCGCACCGGGCAGCCGGTGCCGCGCGACCCGGCCGAGACGACCCGCTGCGTCCTGGACTCGCTGGCGCTGGCGCACCGGCGGGCGCTCGCGGACGCCCAGCGGCTGTCGGGCCGCGGGGTCGACGCGGTGCACATCGTGGGCGGCGGCGCCCACAACGAGCTGCTGTGCCGCCTGACGGCCGACGCGTGTGGACTGCCCGTGGTCGCGGGCCCGGCGGAGGCGGCGGCCCTGGGCAACGTGCTGGTACAGGCCCGTACGGCGGGCGCCGTCGAGGGCGGGCTGGCCGAACTGCGGCGACTGCTGTCCGAAACCCAGCCGCTGCGGCACTATGAGCCCATGGGTGATCACACAGCATGGGACCGGGCGGAGGCCCGGATAGCCGACGGCGGGCCAGGTACCGCGTACGACAGCGGCTCCAAGGAGGAACAGCCGTGCGGGTAGCCCTCTTCGTCACCTGTGTCAACGACACGCTCTTCCCGCGCACCGGGCAGGCGGTCGTCACCCTGCTGGAGCGGCTCGGCGTCGAGGTCGACTTCCCGCCGGCCCAGACCTGCTGCGGCCAGCCCCAGTTCAACACCGGCTACCGGCACGAGACCGAGCCCCTGGTCCGCCGCTACGCCGCCGCCTTCCGCGACTACGACTACGTCGTCACCCCGTCCGGCTCGTGCGCGGCCATGGTGCGCGACAACTACCCGCGGATCGGCGCCAAGTCGGCCGCCGAGGGCCGCGGCCAGGAGCTGGCCGAGGCCGCCGCGAGCGCGGTGCCCAAGACGTACGAGCTGACGGAGTTCCTCGTCGACGTGCTGAAGGTGACGGACGTGGGCGCCTACTACCCGCACACCGTCACCTACCACCCCACCTGCCACGGGCTGCGCATGCTGGGCCTGGGCGACCGGCCCAGGCGGCTGCTGGAGCACGTGAAGGGGCTCGAACTGCGGGAGTTGCCGGGCGCGGAGGAGTGCTGCGGCTTCGGCGGCACCTTCGCCGTCAAGAACGCCGCCGTCTCCGCCGCGATGGGCGCGGACAAGGCGCGCAACATCGGCGCCACCGGGGCCGAGGCGGTCTGCACGGTCGACAACTCCTGCCAGTTGCACATCGGCGGTACGCTCGCCCGGCTCGGCTCGCCGGTGCGCCCGGTACACATCGCCGAGATCCTGGCGAGCACCGAGGCGTCCGCGGGATCCGGACGCGCCGTCAGGGAGGAGAACGCCCGATGAGCGGCACATACCTGGGCATGCCCGCCTTCCCCAAGGCCGCGGCCGAGTCCACCCGGAACACCACCCTGCGCGGCAACCTGCGCCACGCCACCCACACCATCCGCGACAAGCGCGCCAAGGCCGTCGCCGAACTGGACGACTGGGGGCTGCTGCGGGCCGCCGGGGCGGCGGTCAAGAACCGTACGCTGCGCCACCTCGGCCACTACCTGGAACAGGTGGAGGCGGCGGTGACCGCGGCCGGCGGGCAGGTGCACTGGGCGGCCGACGCGGCCGAGGCGAACCGGATCGTCACAGGCCTGGTGCGGGCCACGGGTGAGACGGAGGTCGTCAAGGTCAAGTCGATGGCGACGCAGGAGATCGGACTCAACGAGGCACTCGCGCAGGCCGGCATCACCGCCTGCGAGACCGATCTCGCCGAGTTGATCGTGCAGTTGGGCGACGACCTGCCCTCGCACATCCTGGTTCCGGCGATCCACCGCAACCGCTCGGAGATCCGCGACATCTTCCGCGAGAAGATGTCGGACTGGGGCCGCCCGGCCCCGGACGGCCTCACGGACACCCCCCGCGAGCTGGCCGAGGCGGCCAGGCTGCACCTGCGCGAGAAGTTCCTGCGCGCCAAGGTCGGCATCTCGGGCGCCAACTTCATGGTCGCCGAGACCGGCACGCTGGTCGTGGTCGAGTCCGAGGGCAACGGCCGGATGTGCCTGACGCTGCCGGAGACGCTGATCTCGGTCGTCGGCATCGAGAAGATCGTGCCGACCTGGCAGGACCTGGAGGTCTTCCTCCAACTCCTCCCCCGCTCGTCCACGGCCGAGCGCATGAACCCGTACACGACCATGTGGACCGGCACTTCGGACGGCGAGGGGCCGCAGACCTTCCATCTCGTGCTGCTGGACAACGGGCGCACCGACACCCTCGCCGACACCGTCGGCCGCCAGGCGCTGCGCTGCATCCGCTGCTCGGCGTGCCTGAACGTCTGCCCGGTGTACGAGCGGGCGGGCGGCCACGCGTACGGCTCGGCGTACCCGGGCCCGATCGGCGCGATCCTGACCCCCCAACTCCGGGGTATCACCAGCGACGTGGACGCCTCGCTGCCGTACGCGTCCTCGCTGTGCGGGGCGTGCTACGAGGTGTGCCCGGTCGCCATCGACATCCCCGAGGTGCTGGTGCACCTGCGGGAGCGGGTGGTGGAGGGCGGCGAGGTGACGCGGCGCGGCGAGAAGGTGACGATCCGGCCCGCGAAGGGGCACGCGGCCGAGCGGGCCGCGATGCGCGCGGCCCGCTGGGCGCTGGACCAC
>NZ_LIQY01000457.1 GCF_001418495.1 Streptomyces pathocidini
CGCCTCCTTGTTGTCCTGCGCCCCGGTGTCCACCCGGCGGGCGGTGAAGGCGAGGTAGTAGCCGATCATGATCGACAGGCCGAAGGAGAGGAACAGCGCCGTGGTGCCGACCGGCTCCTTGGACCACACGCCGTACACGATGGCCATGGCCAGGATGAAGACGGCCAGCCAGATGAACATGCGTCCCTGGATCTTCACTTGCCGGCCTCCTTGCCCTGGCCGCCGGCCAGTTCCTTCTCACCCGCGTGGAACTGGAGCTCGTCCAGCGCGGCGATCTCCGGGTGGTGCAGATCGAACGCCGGGGATTCGGAGCGGATCCGCGGCAGGGTGAGGAAGTTGTGCCGCGGCGGCGGGCAGGAGGTCGCCCACTCCAGCGAACGGCCGTAGCCCCAGGGGTCGTCGACCTCGACCTTCTTGCCGTACTTGGCGGTCTTCCAGACGTTGTAGAGGAACGGCAGGATCGACAGACCGAGCACGAAGGAGCTGATGGTCGAGATGGTGTTCAGCAGGGTGAAGCCGTCGGCGGCGAGGTAGTCCGCGTACCGCCGGGGCATGCCCTCGGCGCCCAGCCAGTGCTGGACGAGGAACGTGCCGTGGAAGCCCACGAACAGCGTCCAGAAGGTGATCTTGCCGAGCCGCTCGTCGAGCATCTTGCCGGTCCACTTCGGCCACCAGAAGTGGAAGCCGGCGAACATCGCGAAGACGACGGTCCCGAAGACCACGTAGTGGAAGTGGGCGACGACGAAGTACGAGTCGGAGACGTGGAAGTCCAGCGGCGGCGAGGCCAGGATGACGCCGGTCAGACCACCGAAGAGGAAGGTGATCAGGAAGCCGACGGCCCAGAGCATCGGGGTCTCGAAACTCAGCGACCCCTTCCACATCGTGCCGATCCAGTTGAAGAACTTCACACCGGTCGGCACCGCGATCAGGAACGTCATGAACGAGAAGAACGGCAGGAGCACGCCGCCCGTCACGTACATGTGGTGCGCCCACACCGTCACCGAGAGGCCCGCGATCGAGATGGTCGCGGCGATCAGGCCGATGTAGCCGAACATCGGCTTGCGGCTGAAGACCGGGATGACCTCGGAGATGATGCCGAAGAACGGCAGCGCGATGATGTACACCTCTGGATGGCCGAAGAACCAGAAGAGGTGCTGCCAGAGCAGCGATCCGCCGTTGGCCGCGTCGAAGACGTGCGCCCCGAACTTGCGGTCCACCTCGAGCGCGAACAGCGCGGCGGCCAGCACCGGGAAGGCGATGAGCACCAGCACACCGGTGAGCAGCACGTTCCAGGTGAAGATCGGCATCCGGAACATCGTCATGCCGGGAGCGCGCATGCAGATGATGGTGGTGATGAAGTTGACCGAACCGAGGATCGTGCCGAAGCCGGAGAAGGCCAGACCCATGATCCACATGTCGGCGCCCACACCCGGCGAGCGGACCGCGTCGGACAGCGGCGAGTAGGCGAACCAGCCGAAGTCGGCCGCGCCCTGCGGGGTGAGGAAGCCGGCCACCGCGATGAGCGAGCCGAACAGGTAGAGCCAGTAGGCGAACATGTTCAGCCGCGGGAACGCCACGTCGGGCGCGCCGATCTGCAGCGGCATGATCCAGTTCGCGAAGCCGGCGAACAGCGGCGTCGCGAACATCAGCAGCATGATCGTGCCGTGCATCGTGAACGCCTGGTTGAACTGCTCGTTCGACATGATCTGCGTGCCGGGGCGGGCGAGTTCGGCGCGCATGACCAGCGCCATGACTCCGCCGACGCAGAAGAAGAAGAACGAGGTGACCAGGTAGAGCGTGCCGATGGTCTTGTGGTCGGTGGTCGTCAGCCACTTCACCACGACGTTGCCGGGCTGCCTGCGGCGGACCGGCAGTTCGTCCTCGTAGGACTCGGTGTCGGCGGCACCCTGGGGTTCGTTGAGGATGCTCATTCTTCGTTCGTCCTAGCGTTCTTCTCGGCGTCGGTCTGAGGGATGCCGGACTGGATGTAACCGGTCTGGCCCTTCTTCGCCAGGGCCTTGAGGTGCTCCTGGTACTTCTCCGGGGAGACGACCTTGACGTTGAAGAGCATCCGGGCGTGGTCGACGCCGCAGAGCTCGGCGCACTTTCCGCGGTAGGTGCCCTCCTTGTTGGGAGTCACCTCGAAGACGTTGGTGTGACCGGGGATGACGTCCTGCTTGAAGAGGAACGGCAGCACCCAGAAGGAGTGGATGACGTCTCGGGAGGTCAGGATGAACTGGACCGACTCGCCCTTGGGCAGGATCAGCGTCGGGCCTGGGTTGCCGGTCTGCGGGTTCCGCTGGCCCGGCGTGCCCGTGTCGTAGACGCCCTCGGCGCCCTTCCGTACGGCCTCCAGGTCCCGGTCCGGAATGGAGCTCACGGCGGCGGGGATCTTGCTGGGGGTGCTCAGGTCGCCGTCGACGTCCTCCATGTAGTTGAAGCCCCAGCTCCACTGGTAGCCCACGACGTTGATGACGTGGTCCGGCTTCTTGGAGGTCTTCAGCAGCTCGCTCTCATCGCGCGCGGTGAAGTAGAAGAGCACCGACACGATGAGGATCGGGACCACCGTGTAGAGGGCCTCGATCGGCATGTTGTAGCGGGTCTGCGGAGGAACCTCGACCTTGGTCCTGGACCGCCGGTGGAAGACGACGCTCCACAGGATCAGGCCCCAGACCAGAACGCCCGTGGCGAGCGCGGCTGCCCACGAGCCCTGCCACAGGGAGAGGATCCGCGGTGCCTCCTCCGTGACGGGGGTGGGCATTCCGAGGCGGGGGAAGTCCTTGTATGTGCAACCGCTGGCGGTCGCCAGGACCAGGCCCGCGGCCAGCGCCTGCGGCAGCCTCCGCCGCATCGGGCGCCTCGACATGGGGGTACCGCCCACGCCCTTCAGGCGGTGGGGGAGGTCGGAGCCGTTGGGACTCACGTAGCGCCTTCCCGAGAGTCTCGCCCGCGCGGCCGGCTGCGGCCGTCTCGGTCGGTCGCCGGCCCAGTGCGGGCAGGGGTTTGGATGTTTACGCGGACCAAACCCTACTGGACGCAATTTGGGGTCGCGCGGGGAGGGTGCCCAACGCGCCGCGCGCCACCCGGAAGGGGTGGAACAGGGGCTTTCCCGAGCGTTCTGACACCGGGTCGCCTCCGGTGCGGGCTCCCGGTTCGCCCTCGCGGCGGGCGACCGATCGGCGTGGCGGGGGCGCCTCCGGCGGGGTGGCGGGTACGCCTCCGGCGGGGTGCCGATTCGCCTTCGGTGCGGCTGCTTTCCACCGACGTGGCGGGTTCGCCTTCGGCGCGGCGGGGTTCGGTTGGCATGGCGGTACGCCACCGGTGGGGTGCCGGGTGCCGGGCCGCCTTCGGTGTGACAGGCTCCGGAACACTCTCACGCTGTACGCGGCGGCGAAGACCTCGTCGAGACGGTCGGTGAGCACGGGCCAGGGCAGACCCTCGTAGACGCGCTGCTCGACGTCGAACGCGGGCACCACGTCCAGTTCGAGATGCGTGACGACGCCCAGGGCGCCGAGCGCGACGACCGCGCCGTCGAACGCCGCGTCGCCGCGCGAGACGGTGGTGAGCGAGCCGTGGGGTGGCGGTTCGTCCGGCGGGGTGCTGGTGCCGGGCGGCGTCTTGCCGTCAGGTCGGCGCGTTAGCGTTCGGATGTGGCCTATTTCGATTGCGCGTCGTCCGCGCCGCTCCATCCCGTCGCCCGGCAGGCGCTGCTCGCGGCGCTCGAGGAGGGCTGGGCCGACCCGGCGCGGCTGTACCGCGAGGGGCGGCGGGCGCGGCTGCTGCTCGACGCCG
>NZ_LIQY01000458.1 GCF_001418495.1 Streptomyces pathocidini
ACTGCGGGACCGGACTGCGGGACCGGACTGCGGAACCGGACAGCGGGACGGGACTGCGGGACGGAACTTCGGGACCGGACAACGGACGGGACTGCGGGACCGGGCTGGAGCGGGACGGGTTCGGCCCGGACAGGGCTCGGGAACGACATCGGACGGCGGCCCCGGGCCGCCCGTTCCCCTGGCGGGGGCGGGCGGCCCGGAGCCGACTGGTCAAGCGGGTGGTGCAGGCGGAGCACCGGGCGCGGGCCGGGCTCCCGTATCAGACTGGCGCGCCCGGCCACTTCCGGCACCCGGAGACCGGCCTGCCTCGGAGGTCCCGGCCGGCCCCGCGGTTCCGCCCCGGCCGGTAGCTGTTGCGTGGTCGGGTACCCCGGTTTCGCCTTGGCCGGTAGCCGTTCCGTGGCCGGGAGCCTCGGCGGCGGTTTCGCTTCGGCCGGTGGCTGTTGCGTGGTCGGGAGCTCCGGTTTCGCCTTGGCCGGAAGCCGTCCCGCGGCCCGGTGCCCCGGCGGCGTCCCGAGCCTCGGCCGCGTCCGGCGCCTCCTGGCTCAGCCGGGCCTTCGGTGTCTCCTGGCCTAGCCGGGCCTTTGGTGTCCGCTGGCCCGGACCGTCCGATGGCGATCGCGATGCGCCCGCCAGCCGCTGGATCGCCGCCATCGGGACCGGGAGCCAGTCCGGGCGGTGGCGGGCCTCGTAGAGGACCTCGTACACCGCCTTGTCCGTCTCGTAGGCGCGCATCAGCTCCGGCTCCTCGCGCGGGTCGACGCCTGCCGCCTCCGCGTAGCCGTCGCAGTAGGCGGCACGATTCTGCCGGGCCCACTCCTGTGTCCAGCCGGACTGGGCGGAGGAGTCGGGGGCCGGCCGGGCCGAGCGGGCCGCGTAGTCGAAGGAGCGGAGCATGCCGGCGATGTCGCGGGCCACCGGCTGGAGGCGGCGGCGTTCGACGATCGGCCGGGCCGGCTCGCCCTCGAAGTCGATCAGGGCCCAGCGGCCGTCGCGCACGGCGCGCAGGGCCTGGCCCAGGTGGAGGTCACCGTGTATGCGCTGGGCCGCCCAGGTCCGCCCGTGCCGGCCCAGCTCGGCGAAGTCGGCGAACGCGGCGTGCAGCTGCTCGCGGTACGGCCGCAGGGCCGGCACCGCGTCGGCCGCGGCCTCCAGCCGCGCCGCCATCCCGGCGGCCAGCTTCTCGATCCGCGGCCTGCTCAGCACGGCGGTCGGCAGCGCGGCGGCCAGCGCCGTGTGCACCTCGGCCGTGGCGCGGCCGAGCGCGCGGGCCGAGCCGGTGAAGTCGGCCTGTACGGACAGCGAGTTCAGCGCCAGCTGCCACCCGTCGGCCGAGCCGCGCAGGAACGGCTGGAGGATGCCCAGCGTCATCGGCTCCCCGGAGACGCCCTCGGTGCCGAGGGCGGCCCCGGTCGTGGTCTCGTACCAGGCCGTCGGGTGTGGCACCCGGTCGCAACCCGCGCGGGCGAGCGCCCGCGGCAGCTCCAGGTCCGGGTTGACGCCCCAGCCGATCCGCCGGAAGACCTTCAGGATGTACGTGTCGCCGTACACCACCGAGGAGTTGGACTGCTCGGCGGTGATCGGCCGGGGGGAGAGCCCGGAGGGGATGGCGGTGGAGGGGG
>NZ_LIQY01000459.1 GCF_001418495.1 Streptomyces pathocidini
CTCCCCCGTGCCCCGCCCCGGCGTCAACCCGCCACGTCGACTGGTCACATCAACTGGCCACGACCGTACCCCCGGTGGCCGAAAACCCGCAGGCCCTGTGGATAACTCTCCGTGGGCAACGGAGAAGCGAGCGGAGAACCGCGACCAGCGACGGCGCACACCCCATAGAGGCGACTGTCCGGTCGGCCATAGAGGCACCTGCCCGGCCCACCGTAGGAGCACCTGCGGCGGCCCACTCACCGCTCCACAGGAGGCACCCCTCTCCACAGGGGGCTCACAACCCGCTCACCGCTCCACAGGCCCCCTCGGCCCGCCCACCGCTTCCGGCTACTTCCTGAACTCCTTCGGGCAACCGCCCGCGTCCGGCAGGTACTTCTCCGCCCACCGCCCCAGCTCCCGCAGCGAGGACTCCAGCCCCCGCCCCGCCTCGGTCAGCCGGTACGAGACCCGCAGCGGCGGGCCCGCGTCGACCTCGCGCAGGACCAGGCCCGCGGCCGTCAGCTCGGTCAGCCGGTCCGAGAGCATCCGCTCGCTGATGCCCGGGATCGCCCGGCGCAGCTCGGCGAAGTGCACCGCGCGCTGCATCAGCACGGTCACGATCAGGCCGGTCCACCGCTTTCCGAGCAGCGCGAACACCCGGGTCATACCGATGTCGACCTCGCTGCACTCCCGCGCGCCCTGACACTCGCCCTGGTCCGCCATGGGCCCAGCGTACTGCGTCCCCGTTTGGGACTGCGAAAAAGTAAGTGACTGTGCTAAGAATAGCTGCATACGGATTTCAACCACCGGGGACCACGGCAACCACCGCACCCCTCCCAGCAAGGAGACCCCCATGCCCACGCTCCTCCACATCGACTCCTCCGCCTTCCCGCAGGGCGCCTCCGCCTCCCGCGACGTCGCCGCCTCCTTCCGCGAGGCCTGGCAGCGGGAGAACCCGGACGGCACGGTGGTCTACCGCGACCTGGCCGCGGACCCGGTGCCGCACATCGACGCCACCGCGATCTCCGCGGGCTTCTCCGATCCGGCCGGCCACACCCCTGAGCAGCAGGCGGCCTGGGCCGCGCGGCTCGCGCTCATCGAGGAGCTGGAGCAGGCCGACGCCGTGCTCATCGGCGCCCCGATGTACAACTTCACGATCCCGTCCACGCTCAAGGCCTGGCTCGACCACGTGATCCTGATGGGCCGCACCGGCGGCGACTCCCCGTCCGCCGCGGGCACCCCGGTCACCGTGGTCGCCAGCCGCGGCGGGTCGTACGCGCCGGGCACCCCGCGCGAGGGCTTCGAGTTCGTGCAGACCTACCTGGAGAAGCTGCTGGGCGGCATGCTCGGTCTGGAGGTCGACTTCATCGTCCCGGAACTGACCCTCGCCCGTACGACCCCGGCGATGGCGGACCTGATCGAGCTGGCCGACGCCTCGCGCGCCAAGGCGCACCAGGACGCGACCGAGAAGGCCAGGAAGCTCGCCGCCCGCCTGAGCGCCTGACACCCGGTCCCGAGCCCCGGAGACTGCGCCACCCGGCGTCCCCCGGGGCGGGGAATAGGCGTGTGAACCCACCCCTGCCAGCGTGCTAATCTTCTGGATGTCGGAAGGCGCTCCACACGGAACGGACGGACCAGCCGGTCGGTTCGGGACCGTGGGGGAAACATTCGGCAACACCCATGCGCGGGTGGCGGAATAGGCAGACGCGCTGGATTCAGGTTCCAGTGCCCGAAAGGGCGTGGGGGTTCAACTCCCCCCTCGCGCACAGCGAAAGGCCCCGCGGATCTCACGATCTGCGGGGCCTTTGTCGTGTTGGTCACAGCCCCCGTCGACTTGGTCACAGGCCTCGCCGGCCGGGACCGCCCCGCGCGGGCGGGCTCGCCCCACCACGCGCGCCCAGCGCGCGCTCGGCGGGCCCCCGGCCACCGCTTCGCATCCGAACGCGGACCCGAGCACGGTCACGGTTGCGGGACACTGTCCAAGGGAACGGCCTCTACGATCCGGTATGGCCGGTCCGCCCGCGGCCGGGTCCCGTGGCCACTGAAGGAGGCGCTTGTGAGCGGCGACACTCGACAGTCGGCCCGGGAATGGGAACCACCTGTGTTTGGCGCTCGTGGATACGATCAGTAAGCAGTATCAGGACGGCACTGAGGAACGCATCGAGGAAGGAGGTGCCCGGTGGGAGTACTGAAACGCTTCGAGCAGCGTCTCGAGGGTCTCGTGAACGGCACCTTCGCCAAGGTGTTCAAGTCCGAGGTGCAACCCGTCGAGATCGCCGGGGCGCTCCAGCGCGAGTGCGACAACAACGCCACCATCTGGAACCGCGACCGGACGGTGGTCCCCAACGACTTCATCGTCGAGCTGAGCGCCCCGGACTACGAGCGCCTCAGCCCGTACTCCGGCCAGCTCGGCGACGAGCTCGCCGGGATGGTGCGCGACTACGCGAAGCAGCAGCGCTATACCTTCATGGGCGGGATCAAGGTCCACCTGGAGAAGGCCGAGGACCTCGACACCGGCCTGTACCGCGTGCGCAGCCGCACCCTCGCCTCGAGCGAGTCCCAGAGCCCCGGCCGCGGCGGCTACGCCGGGCAGCCCGCAGGCGCCCCGCCCATGCCCGCGGCGCCGCCCCCCGGCGCCCGGCAGAGCGGCGGCCCGTCCCCCGTGTCCCGGATGCCGGGTACGGGCGAGGGCCAGGCGCCCGGCGGGACGACCCGCCGCTGGATCGAGATCAACGGCACCCGCCACCAGATCTCCCGGCCGACCATGGTGCTGGGCCGCAGCACCGAGGCGGATGTGCGGATCGACGACCCCGGCGTCTCCCGCCGGCACTGCGAGATCCGGACCGGCACGCCCTCGACGATCCAGGATCTGGGATCCACCAACGGCATCGTGGTGGACGGGCAGCACACCGCCCGCGCTACGCTCCGCGACGGCTCGCGGATCGTCGTGGGCAGCACCACCATCGTTTTCCGGCAAGCCGAAGGGTGAAGCGGGGGCAATGTCAGAGCTGACCCTGACGGTCATGCGGCTGGGCTTTCTCGCCGTACTGTGGCTGTTCGTCATCGTGGCCGTGCAGGTCATCCGCAGCGACCTGTTCGGCACGCGCGTCACACAGCGTGCGTCCCGGCGGGGCGCCGAGCAGGCCGCCCGGCCCGGGCGCCAGCAGCCGCCGCAGCAGCGCAGCCAGCCGAGCGGCCGGGGCGGCGGGCGGCAGCGCCGCGGCGCCCCCACCAAGCTCGTGGTCTCCGAAGGCACCCTGACGGGCACCACGGTCGCCCTCCAGGGGCAGACGATCACCCTCGGCCGGGCCCACGACTCGACGATCGTGCTCGACGACGACTACGCGTCGAGTCGGCATGCCAGGATCTACCCGGACCGTGACGGCCAGTGGATCGTCGAGGATCTCGGGTCCACCAACGGCACGTATCTCGACCGGACCCGACTCACCACCCCGACCCCGATTCCGCTGGGCGCGCCGATCCGCATCGGCAAGACCGTCATCGAGCTGCGGAAGTAGTACGAGAATGAGCGAGCGGAGCGAGCGGGCCCCGGCCGCGCCGAAGGCCTTTCCGGGCCGCGGCGCGGCCCGTCCGAGCGCGCTCCCGACCGGAGGGTGGGCACCGTGCGGATGTACCCCGAGCCGACGGGCGAGGTGCGCATGAGTCTGTCACTGCACTTCGCCGCCGGGTCGCACAAAGGCATGATCCGCGAAGGCAACGAGGACTCGGGCTACGCCGGCCCCCGGCTGCTCGCCGTCGCCGACGGCATGGGCGGCCAGGCGGCCGGTGAGGTCGCCAGCTCCGAGGTGATCTCCACCCTCGTCCAGCTCGACGACGACGTCCCCGGCTCCGACCTGCTCACCTCGCTCGGCAGCGCCGTGCAGCGCGCCAACGAGCAGCTGCGCGTCATGGTCGAGGAGGACCCGCAGCTGGAGGGCATGGGCACGACGCTGACCGCCCTGCTGTGGACCGGCCGACGGCTCGGCCTGGTCCACGTGGGCGACTCGCGCGCGTACCTGCTGCGGGACGGCCTGCTGACGCAGATCACGCAGGACCACACCTGGGTCCAGCGGCTGGTCGACGAGGGCCGGATCACCGAGGAGGAGGCCACCACGCATCCGCAGCGCTCGCTGCTGATGCGCGCGCTGGGCAGCGGCGAGCACGTCGAGCCGGATCTGTCGATCCGCGAGGTCCGCGCCGGGGACCGCTATCTGATCTGCTCCGACGGCCTGTCCGGCGTCGTGAGCCACCAGACTCTCGAGGACACCCTCGCCGGCTACCAGGGCCCGCACGAGACCGTGCAGCAGCTGATCCAGCTGGCGCTGCGCGGCGGCGGCCCGGACAACATCACCTGCATCGTGGCCGACGTCCTGGACGTGGACGGCTCCGACACCCTCGCCGGGCAGCTCAACGACACCCCGGTCGTGGTCGGCGCGGTCGCGGAGAACCCGCACCACCTCAACGACAACGGCGCCATGCAGACCCCGGCCGGCCGAGCCCGGCTGCCCGGCCGGCCGGGGTCTGCATGGCGCCGTTGTCGTTGAGGTGGTGCGGGTTCTCCGCGACCGCGCCGACCACGACCGGGGTGTCGTTGAGCTGCCCGGCGAGGGTGTCGGAGCCGTCCACGTCCAGGACGTCGGCCACGATGCAGGTGATGTTGTCCGGGCCGCGGCCGCGCAGCGCCAGCGGGCTCAGCTGCTGCACGGGCTCGT
>NZ_LIQY01000046.1 GCF_001418495.1 Streptomyces pathocidini
GACCGCACGCGGCGGGGAGCTCCGCAGGCGCTTGGAGGCGCTTCCCGACCTGCTGGGCACGCCCGGCGAGGCCCAAGCGGCGAAGACGCGGGTCAAGGCCGTCGTCCCGCGGGCACGCGGGGCCCGCTTCGCCGGGGTCGAAGAGCCTGACGAAGCGGAGACCGCGGCCGCCGCCCCGCCGCTGATGCCGCGGCTGCCCGCCCCCACCGCGTCCCGCACCAAGCCGCGCGGCGCCCGCTACGCCTTCGTCGACGACAGCGCGGAGGACGGCGCCGAGGCGGTCGAGACCGTACCGGCCCCGCGGGCCCCCGAGCCCGAGGCTCCGACCGCCGCGGCGGCTCCAAGGGCGCCCGGCGCGGGCGCCCCCGTCAAGCCGCGCGGCGCGCGCTTCGCCGGCGCCTACGATCCGGGCGCCGACGCCCGCACCCTCGACCGGCCGCGTACCGCGCACCACGAGACGCCCGAGCTCGTCGCCGCCCGCCGGGGCGCCGCCGCCCTCGCCCGGCGGCTGGTGGGGCTGCGGGCCGCGGGCCGCAGCGGTGAGGCGCACGCGGTGCTGTGCGAGGTCGTCACGGGCCCCGCCGGGCTGCTGCCGCTGCTCGCCGCCGAGTTGGAGCACTCCGGCCTCGCCGCCGATGTCGCCACCCTCCTTTGGGAGGCCGCCTGTCTCCCGCCGGAGTCGCTCGCCGCGGCGGCCGCCGCGTTTGTCGACGAGGACCGGGCCGAGGACTGCCGGGCGCTGTTCCGCCAGGCCGTGGCCCGCACGGCACCGGAGATCGCGGAAACGATCCTCGCCTTCCACGGCGCGGGCCGGGCGGCCGAGGCCGCCGCCCTCCTGGAGGCGCTGCTGCGCGCACGGACGCGCGACGAGGCGGTGCGCGTGGCGGAGGAGAACCCCGGGACCCTTGTCCCGATGCTCCTCGAAGCGGCCGCCGCCATCTCCTCACACCACTACGGCGACCTGGCCCACATCCTGAGGGTCACCGGCCTCCCGGGAGTCCCGGACCTCGCGTAGCGGAGGGAGCCCGGCGGCGGAGACGACCCCGACCTCCGAATAGCGCACCTCATAGCGCCCCTTCTACGCGCGCGTGGACACGGATTCACCATCTGTGCCCTTTGTGGCCCGTTGTGGTGCGAAACGTGGTCGACTTGGGTTGTGTGCCCGAACCGCGCGCAGTGAAGGAGCAGGCCATGGCCAATGTCGTCCGTGCCGCACTGGTCCAGGCGACCTGGACCGGCGATACCGAGTCCATGATCGCGAAGCATGAGGAGCACGCCCGCGAGGCGGCCCGGCAGGGCGCCCGGGTGATCGGCTTCCAAGAGGTCTTCAACGCCCCCTACTTCTGCCAGGTCCAGGACGCCGAGCACTACCGCTGGGCCGAGCCCGTACCCGACGGCCCGACCGTGACCCGGATGCGGGCGCTCGCCCGCGAGACCGGCATGGTGCTCGTCGTCCCCGTCTTCGAGGTCGAGCGGTCCGGCTTCTACTACAACACCGCCGCCGTCATCGACGCCGACGGCACGGTCCTGGGGAAGTACCGCAAGCACCACATCCCCCAGGTCAAGGGGTTCTGGGAGAAGTTCTACTTCAGGCCCGGCAATATGGGCTGGCCCGTCTTCGACACCGCGGCCGGCCGGATCGGCGTCTACATCTGCTACGACCGGCACTTCCCCGAGGGCTGGCGGGCGCTCGGCCTGGCCGGGGCGCAGCTCGTCTACAACCCGTCGGCCACCTCCCGCGGCCTGTCCGCCTACCTCTGGCAGCTGGAGCAGCCCGCGGCGGCCGTCGCCAACGAGTACTTCGTGGCCGCCATCAACCGGGTCGGGCAGGAGGAGTACGGCGACAACGACTTCTACGGCAGCTCGTACTTCGTCGACCCGCGCGGCCAGTTCGTCGGCGAGCCCGCCGGCGACAAGCAGGAGGAACTCCTCGTACGGGACCTGGACTTCGACCTGATCGAGCAGGTGCGGCAGCAGTGGGCGTTCTACCGCGACCGCCGCCCGGACGCGTACGAGGGGCTGGTGAACCCGTGACCGACCTGTACGCGCGCCACCGCGCCGTGCTGCCCGAGTGGCTGGCGCTCTACTACCGGGACCCGCTCGAACTCACCCACGGCGAGGGCCGCCACGTCTGGGACGCCGAGGGGCGGCGCTACCTCGACTTCTTCGGCGGCATCCTGACCACCATGACCGCGCACGCCCTGCCCGAGGTGACCAAGGCGGTCGCCGAGCAGGCCGGGCGGATCATCCACTCCTCCACCCTCTACCTCAACCGCCCCATGGTGGAGCTGGCCGAGCGCGTCGCTTCGCTGTCCGGCATCCCCGAGGCGCGGGTCTTCTTCACCACCTCGGGCACCGAGGCCAACGACGCCGCGCTGCTGCTGGCGACCACCTACCGCAAGGGCGCGAACCAGATCCTGGCCCTGCGCAACAGCTACCACGGCCGGTCCTTCTCCACCGTCGGCATCACCGGCAACTCCGCCTGGTCGCCGACCGGCCTCTCGCCGCTCCAGACCCTGTACGTGCACGGCGGCATCCGTGGCAGGGGCCCCTACGAGGCGCTGCCGGACGCCGAGTTCATCGAGGCCTGCGTCGCCGACCTGAGGGACGTGCTCGCGCAGACGCGGGCCGCCTCCGTGGCCGCGCTGATCGCCGAACCGGTCCAGGGCGTCGGCGGGTTCACCGCCCCGCCCGACGGGCTCCTCGCGGCCTTCCGCGAGGTGCTGCGCGAGCACGGCATCCTGTGGATCTCGGACGAGGTGCAGACCGGCTGGGGCCGGACCGGCGAGCACTTCTGGGGCTGGCAGGCACACGCCGGGAACGGTCCGCCCGACCTCCTCACCTTCGCCAAGGGCATCGGCAACGGCATGTCCATCGGGGGCGTCGTCGCGGGACCCGAGGTCATGAACTGCCTTGACGCCAACTCCATTTCCACCTTCGGCGGCAGCCCCGTCACCATGGCCGCGGGCCTGGCCAACCTCGCGTATCTGATCGAGCACGACCTCCAGGGCAATGCCCGCCGCGTCGGCGGCCTGCTCATCGAGCGGCTGCGCGCCGCCACCGCCGGGCTGCCGGTCGTCCGTGAAGTACGCGGCCGGGGCCTGATGATCGGGGTCGAGCTGGCCGAGCCCGACGGGTCCCCCTCGGGGCGGGCCGCGGGCCTCGCCCTGGAGTACGCGCGCGAGGAGGGGCTCCTCGTGGGCAAGGGCGGCCGCGAGGGCAACGCCCTGCGCATCGCCCCGCCGCTGTCCCTGAGCATCGCGGAGGCCGAGGAGGGCGCGGAGATGCTGGAGGCGGCGCTGCAACGCGTACAGGCGGAAGTCTCCCGTACCGAAGCCTCCCGTATCGAAACCTCCCGCACCCAAGTCTCCGGTACCGAAGGGGGGCCGGTGTCATGACCCGGACGCTCATCCGCGGCGGGCTCGTCGTCACCGCCGCCGACGAGACCCACGCCGACGTCCTCATCGAGGACGGCCGGATCGCCGCACTGGCCGCGCACGGCAGCGCGTACGGCGAGAGCTGGACGGCCGACCGCACGATCGACGCCACCGGAAAGTACGTGATCCCGGGCGGCGTGGACGCGCACACCCACATGGAGTTGCCGTTCGGCGGCACCTTCGCCTCCGACACCTTCGAGACCGGGACCCGGGCCGCCGCCTGGGGCGGCACGACCACGATCGTCGACTTCGCCGTGCAGACCCAGGGGGAGGCGCTGCGCGCCGGGCTCGACGCCTGGTACGCGAAGGCGGACGCCAACTGCGCGATCGACTACGCCTTCCACATGATCGTCTCCGATGTCACGGAGGCCTCGCTGAAAGAGCTGGACCTCCTTGTCGCGGAGGGCATCACCTCCTTCAAGCTGTTCATGGCGTACCCCGGCGTCTTCTACAGCGACGACGGCCAGATCCTCCGCGCCATGCAGCGCTCCGCGGGCAACGGCGGGCTGATCATGATGCACGCGGAGAACGGCATCGCCATCGACGTCCTGGTCCAGCAGGCGCTGGCCGAGGGCCGCACCGACCCGCGCCACCACGGCGAGGTGCGCAAGGTGCTGCTGGAGGCCGAGGCCACCCACCGCGCCATCCAGCTCGCCCGGGTCGCCGGGGCTCCGCTCTACGTCGTGCACGTCTCCGCCGAGGAGGCCGTCGCCGAACTGGCCCGCGCCCGCGACCAGGGGCTGCCCGTCTTCGGCGAGACCTGCCCCCAGTACCTCTTCCTGTCCACCGACAACCTGGCGGAGCCGGACTTCGAGGGCGCCAAGTACGTGTGCTCGACGCCGCTGCGGCCCGCCGAGCACCAGGCCGCCCTGTGGCGGGGGCTGCGCACCGACGACCTCCAGGTCGTCTCCACCGACCACTGCCCCTTCTGCTTCGCGGGCCAGAAGGAGCTGGGCCGCGGGGACTTCTCCAGGATTCCCAACGGGCTGCCGGGCGTGGAGAACCGGATGGACCTGCTCCACCAGGCCGTGGTCGACGGGCACATCTCGCGCCGCCGCTGGATCGAGATCGCCTGCGCCGCCCCGGCCCGCATGTTCGGCCTCTACCCGCGCAAGGGCACCATCGCGCCGGGCGCGGACGCCGACGTCGTCGTCTACGACCCGCACGCCGAGCAGGTCCTCTCCGCCGAGACCCACCACATGAACGTCGACTACTCGGCCTACGAGGGCAGGCGGGTCACCGGACGGGTCGAGACCGTGCTCTCCCGCGGCGAACCGGTCATCACCGAAGGCGAGTTCACCGGTCGGGCCGGCCACGGCCTCTATGTGCCGCGCGGCACCTGCCAGTACCTGAACTAGGAGGCCACGTCATGGACTTCGGACTCGTCCTGCAGACCGACCCACCGGCCTCGGCCGTCGTCGGCCTGATGCGCCGCGCCGAGCGCAACGGCTTCCGCTACGGCTGGACCTTCGACTCGGCGGTCCTGTGGCAGGAGTCGTTCGTCATCCTCGGCCGCGTCCTGGAGCACACCCGGCGGCTGACCGTGGGCCCGATGGTCACCAACCCGGGGACCCGCACCTGGGAGGTCACCGCCTCCACCTTCGCCACACTCAACGAGATGTACGGCAACCGGACCGTGTGCGGGATCGGGCGCGGCGACTCCGCGATGCGGGTGGCGGGCCGCAAGCCCAACACCCTGGCCCATCTGGGCGAGGCGATCGACGTCATCCGCGACCTCGCCGAGGGGCGCGAGGCGCAGGTCGACGGCAACCCGGTCCGCATCCCCTGGGTCCGGGACGGGAGGCTGCCGGTGTGGATGGCCGCGTACGGGCCCAAGGCGCTGGCCCTGGCCGGGCAGAAGGCGGACGGCTTCATCCTCCAACTCGCCGACCCGTTCCTCACGGAGTGGATGGTGCGGGCGGTGCGCACGGCGGCCGAGGAGGCGGGCCGCGACCCCGCCTCGATCACCGTCTGCGTGGCCGCGCCCGCATACGTGGGGGAGGACCTGGCGCGGGCGCGCGAGCAGTGCCGGTGGTTCGGCGGCATGGTCGGCAACCACGTCGCCGACCTGGTCGAGCGCTACGGCGAGCACTCCGGCCTCGTCCCCGAGGAGCTGACCGCGTACATCAAGTCCCGGCAGGGCTACGACTACAGCCATCACGGGCGGGCCGGGAACCCGTCCACGGACTTCGTCCCGGACGAGATCGTGGACCGCTTCTGCCTCCTCGGCCCGCCCGAGGCCCACGTGGCGAAACTGACCGCGCTGCGGGACCTGGGCGTGGACCAGTTCGCGGTCTACGCGATGCACGACGCGAAGGAGGCGACGATCGACGCGTACGGGGAGCGGGTGATCCCGGAGCTCACCAGCTGATTCCGGCCGCCACCGGCAGATGGTCGCTGCCGGTGGCCGGCAGCAGCCACGACTTCTTCGGCTCCACGCCGCGGACCAGGATCTGGTCGATCCGCACCACCGGGAACTTCGCCGGCCAGCTGAAGCCGAAACCGTCCCCGGCCTTCTCCTGGACGGAGTGCAGCTGTGTGGTGATGCCGTCGAGCGCGCGGTCGTCCATGGTGCCGTTCAGATCGCCGAGCAGCACCACCCGCTCGTTCCGCTCGGCGGCGATGGCCTCGGCGAGCGCCTGCGCGCTGCGGTCCCGGCTGTCCGTCCAATAGCCCCCTCTGGGCATCAGCCGCACGGATCCCAAGTGGGCCACATACACCGCCAGCGGACCCTGGTCCGTGGCCACCGTGGTGCGCAGCGCCCGGTTGTAGGACATCTTGAGGTCGTACGGCTTGGCCCTCCCCAGCGGGCCGGCGTCCATCTCGGTGTCGACCGGCCGGGTGTCCGACAGCGGCAGCTTGCTCCACAGCCCGACCGTGCCCTGCGCCGTGTGGTACGGGTACGCCTTCGCCAGCGCCTTCTCGTACTGCGGCTTCGCCTGCGAGGTGATCTCCACCAGGGCCAGCACGTCCGCACCGGAGGCGGTCAGGGCGCGGGCGGTGCCGGCCGGGTCGGGGTTCTCCGCGCCGACGTTGTGGGTGACCACGGTGAGGTCGCTGTCCGGGTGCGACTTGTCGCCGAGCAGCCCGCCGAACAGGCTCAGCCACACCACGACCGGCAGCAGCAGCGCGACCACCGCGGAGGCGGAGCGGCGCCACAGCGCCCCGGCCAGCAGCACCGGGATGAACACGCCGAACCACGGCAGGAAGGTCTCCACCAGGCTGCCGAGGCCCCAGCGGTCCGTGATCCGCGCGTGCAGCAGCATGACCAGGCCGAGCAGCAGCGCCAGCGCCGCGAGCACCAGGCCGCGCTTCCAAGGCCCCGGCCGGGAGAGGGCGCTGATCGGCCGGCGGATGCCCGCACGCCAGGTGCCGGAGCCGGCATCCCGGCGGCCGGCGCCGCCCTGTCCGGCCTCCGCCGCGTCCAGGGTCTCGACGCGCTCCTCGGCTTCGACGCGCTCCTCGGTCTCGACGCGCTCCTCGGTCTCGACGCGCTCCTCGGCCTGCTGCCGCGCATCCGCGAATTTCTGCATGGATTCAGTCACTGATCGAATTCCCGAAGGGTGAATGGGGTGAATTATTGGAATGGTTTCTCATCGCCCGCGGGGGCCGTTGTGCGGACCTGGTTATTTCGCCATCTGCAAAGGCGGGGCGGGCAGCTGAACGGCGATACGGAGTCCGCCCTCGGGACGCGGGGTGATGGTGAGGGATCCGTCGTGTACTTGGACGATCCTCTGGACGATCGCCAGGCCGAGGCCGACCCCCGCGTGGTCGTCGCGGATGCGCTCGGTGCCGCGCTGAAACGGTTCGGTGAGGGTCGAGACCAATTGCGGGGAGAGTTTCTCGCCGCTGTTTTCGACCGTGAGCACCACGCTCTCGGGACGGGCGTCGGTCCTGACCCACACGGAGCCCTGTTCGGGCAGGTTGTGCACGATGGAGTTGTGCACCAGGTTCGTCGTCATCTGCAGCAGCAGCGCCTGCGAACCGAAAGCCGGGGCGGGGTCACCGGAGGTGTCGATGGTGACACCGCGCTTCTCGGCGAGCGGGAGCAGCGTCTCGGTGGCCTCTTCCACGAGGAGGGACAGGTCGACAGGTTCCCGCGTGAAGGTCCTCTGGTCGGCGCGGCTGAGTACGAGCAGCGCTTCGGTGAGGTCGATCGCTCGGGCGTTGATCGCGTAAAGGCGGTCGACGAGTTTTCCGTGGTCGTGAGCCGGGTCGCTGCGGGCCACGTCGAGAAGCGCCTTCGAGGTCGCCAGCGGGGTGCGCAGTTCATGAGAGGCGTTGGCCGCGAATCTCTGCTGTTCGGCGACGTGCGCTTCGAGTCGCTCGAGCATGCCGTCGAAGACGTCGGCGAGTTCGCGGAACTCGTCTTGGCGGCCTGACAGCCGGATGCGGTGGGAGAGCGATCCGGCCGTGGCCAGGTGGGTGGCGTCGGTGATGCGGGTCAGCGGGGCGAGCATCCGGCCGGCGAGGAGCCACCCTCCCACGAGGCCGAACACCAGCAGGAACGCGAACACCGCGGCCGCCCTCGGGGCGAAGACGTCCAGGAGGGCGGACCGGACGGGAAAGACGCCATTGAGTTGGTCATCGGGGTTGTTGAGCATCGCGCGCTCGGGGACGTAACGCAGGAGGAACAGCCACACCGCCGCGAGCAGCAGGCCACCCGCGACCATGAGGAACCCGGCGTAACTGAGGGTGAGTTTGAGGCGGACGCTGAGCCCAGGCGCTCTATCCATGGTCTCTTCCCCGGTGTCCGGCCTCTGGTTGTGTGTCGATGCGGTAGCCGACGCCCGGCACGGTGGCGATCAGCCAGGGTTCGCCGAGCCGCTTGCGCAGGGCCGAGACCGTGATGCGTACGGCGTTGGTGAACGGGTCCGCGTTCTCGTCCCACGCGCGTTCCAGGAGTTCCTCGGCGCTGACGACACCGCCTTCGGCGGCCACGAGGACTTCGAGCACCGCGAACTGCTTCCTGGTCAGCGCGACGAAGCGGCCGTCCCGGTAGACCTCTCGGCGGAACGGATCCAGCCGCAGACCCGCGATCTCCCGCACCGGCGGCCTGCTGTGTGCCCGCCTGCGGTCGAGGGCTCTGAGTCTGAGCACGAGTTCCTGGAGGTCGAAAGGTTTCGTGAGGTAGTCGTCGGCGCCGAGCTCGAACCCGGTGGCCTTGTCGTCGAGACGGTCGGCAGCGGTGAGCATGAGGATCGGCATGCCGCTGCCGGAGGCGACGATGCGTCGGGCGATCTCGTCGCCGGTGGGCCCGGGAATGTCCCGGTCGAGGACGGCGATGTCGTACGTGTTGATGCCCAGCAGTTCCAGAGCGGTGTCGCCGTCACCCGCGATGTCCGCCGCGATCGCTTCCAGGCGCAGGCCATCGCGGATGGCTTCCGCCATGAAGGGTTCGTCCTCGACGATCAATACACGCATGCTCCGAGGCTACGAGCCGGTACATATCGTCGGCATATCGAAAACCGCATACGGGCTGGCAACACCGCGCTGCTTTGACTGCGGGCATGACCTACAGAGGAACAGCGCGAACAAAGCCCCGCCGAGCCGCCGGCATTCTTGTCGGCGGCCTGCTGGTCACCATCGCGACGATTGCCGTGGCCCTCGGCTGCCAGTCGCCGGCGACCCAGACCTCGGCCCCGACCCCGCTGCCGTCCCGGACCCCCTCTCCGACCCCCCCCCCCCCCCCCCCCCCCTCCCCCCCCCCC
>NZ_LIQY01000460.1 GCF_001418495.1 Streptomyces pathocidini
GCCGCGTCCAACTGCGCGGGATCACACGGGAGTTGCGGGTGCTGCTCGTCTCGTCCGGACTGGACGGGGTGGTGCGGGAGTGCCCCGGGCTACGGCTCGAGGTGGGAGGGGAGGCCGAAGAGGGGGAAGAGCCGCGTGGTGTCGAGGAATGAGTTGAGGGCGGTGATCCGGCCGTCCGAGATCTCCAGGACCTGGAGGGCCCAGGGCACGAAACCGTCGGCGGCGGCGCCACCGGGACCGCCACCGGGACCGCCGCAGGCCGCTCCACGGTGCGGGCCCGACGGGTCCACGTCGGCTCCGGCCGCCGGGCGGTACTGTCCGAAGGCCGGGGAGCCGTTGGCGAGGGTCGGGACCAGACGGGAGCCGCGGCAGCCGATGCCCGTGCCCAGGAACCAGGCGCGGATCTCGGCCGGACCCCGCAGCCACAGCTCGTACGGCGGCATGGACAGCGTCGCGTCCTCGTGCAGCAGGGCGGTGAGCGAGTCGAGGTCGTAGCGCTCGAAGGCGTCGACGTAGCGGTCGAGGAGGGCGCGCTGCTCCTCGTCCAAGGAGCGGGCGGGCTCGGTGGGGGCGATCTCGCCGGAGGCCAGGGTCGCACGGGCGCGCTGGAGGGCGCTGTTGACGGAGGCGACGGTGGTGTCCAGCAGTTCGGCGACCTCGCTCGCCCGCCAGCTGAGCACCTCGCGCAGGATCAGCACCGCCCGCTGACGCGGCGGCAGGTGCTGGAGGGCGGCGACGAACGCCAGGCGCACCGACTCGCGTGCCACGGCCGTCTCGGCCGGGTCGCTCGCCGCCGAGGAGCCGGCGGCCGGCAGGACGCGGCTGTCGGGGACGGGTTCCAGCCAGGTGACCTCGGGTAGTTCGGGGCCCAGCGGGGAGGTGGCGGTCGAGGGAGAGGAGAGGTCCATGGGGCGGGCCCGCCGCTCCTTGCCGGTCAGCATGTCGAGGCAGACGTTGGTGGCGATGCGGTAGAGCCAGGACCGCAGGGCCGAGCGGCCCTCGAAGCGGTCGAAGGCCTTCCAGGCGCGCACCATCGTCTCCTGGACGGCGTCCTCGGCCTCGAAGGCCGAGCCCAGCATCCGGTAGCAGTAGCCGGTCAGTTCGGTTCTGTGCCGCTCCAGCCGCTGCTCGACGGCCTGTTCCGCGGTCTCGCTCATCTCAGGGCCCCTGTCTCCCGTACCGGCCCGGTCGTCCCGTGCCCGGCTCCCGCCCTTCGGCTTTGTCCATCCTCGTCCATGTACGGCACCCCCCGGGCGGGGGCACCGAAAAAATTTCTGAAGTTCTTCGGCGAAGTCGCGTAAGGACCCGGGAGGAAGCCGCTCTCTCCCTGTGCAGGCCCACGCAGGGGGGCCACGGCACAGGGAAAGGACCAACCTTATGAACACCGTGGTGGAACGCGAGCTGGAGCTCACGCTGGTTCTGTCGCCGGAGCGCGGGATCCCCGTGCCGGCGCGGCTGTCCTACCGGAGCGACGACCCGTACGCCGTGCACGTTACCTTCCACATCGGCTCGGAGTGCCCGGTGAACTGGACCTTCTCGCGCGAGCTGCTGGTCGAGGGGGTGTTCCGGCCGTGCGGGCAGGGGGACGTGCGGATCTGGCCGACGAAGGTGGACGGCCGCAGCGTGGTCTGCATGGCGCTGTCCTCGCCGGACGGGGACGCGCTGCTGGAGGCGCCGGCCGCGCCGGTCTCCGCCTGGCTGGAGCGCACGCTGAGGGCGGTGGCCCCCGGTTCCGAGGGCCGGTTTCTCTCGATCGACGACGAACTGAGCGAGCTGCTGGCCCCCGCCGGCTCCGATGACCTGTGGGCGCGCGACCCGTGGCCCTCGGACGAGACTCCGGAAGGGGCGTAAGGTCGTGGGTTGTTGTCCGCGGCCGCCGCGGCAACGACGGTTACGCCGCGGTCCGTTACCGGATGCGGCATCCCCAACACTTACCGGTCGGGCTGTCCTCGACACGCGCCTACCGGACACGTCATCCCCAGCACGCACCGGTCAGCAGGCCGGCGCGGGAGCTCAGAACAGCTTCCCCGGGTTCAGCAGGCCGAGCGGGTCGAAGGTCCGCTTGATGTCCCGCTGCAGCTCGAGACCGACGGGGCCGAGCTCCCGCGCCAGCCACTCCTTCTTCAGTACACCCACACCGTGTTCGCCCGTGATCGTGCCGCCCAGCTCCAGGCCGAGCGCCATGATGGCGTCGAAGGACTCGCGGGCCCGCCGCGACTCGTCCGGGTCGGAGGAGTCGAAGCACACGGTGGGGTGGGTGTTGCCGTCACCGGCGTGCGCGACGACACCGATCGTCAGGTCGTACCGCTCGGCGATGGCAGCGGTACCGTCGATCATCTCGGCGAGCCGGGAGCGCGGCACGCACACGTCGTCGATCATCGTGACGCCCTTGACCGCCTCCAGTGCGGTCAGCGTCAACCGCCGCGCCTGGAGGAGCAGCTCGGACTCGGCCGCGTCCTCGGCCGGCACGACCTCGGTGGCACCCGCGGCGGTGCACAGCTCGGCGACCGCGGCGAGGTCGGCGGACGGGTCCGGGGTGTCAAAGGCGGCCATCAACAGCGCCTCGGTGGACTCCGGCAGGCCCATCTGCGCCATGTCGTTGACGGCCCGGACGCAGGTGCGGTCCATCAGCTCCAGCAGTGACGGGGTGTGGCCGCGCTCCATGATCCGGCAGATGGCGTCGCAGGCGGCCTCGGTGGAGGCGAACTCGGCGGCCAGCACGAGCTGTTGCGGCGGTGACGGCTTGAGCGCGAGCACCGCTTTCACGACGATGCCGAGGCTGCCCTCGGAGCCCACGAACAGGCGCGTCAGGTCGTAGCCCGCGACGCCCTTGGCGGTGCGGCGCCCGGTGGCGAGCAGCCGCCCGTCGGCGAGGACGACGTCGAGGCCGAGTACGTACTCGGCGGTGACCCCGTACTTCACGCAGCACAGGCCGCCCGAGGCCGTGCCGATGTTGCCGCCGATGGTGCACTGCTCCCAACTGCTGGGGTCCGGCGGGTAGTAGAGGCCCTTGGCCATGACGGCGCGGGAGAGCGCGGCGTTGACGACGCCCGGTTCGACGACGGCGATCCGGTCGACCGGGTTGATCTCCAGGATCCGGTCCATCCTGACCAGCGAGAGCACGATGCAGCCGTCGGAGGCGTTGGCCGCGCCGGACAGGCCCGTGCGGGCGCCCTGCGGCACGACGGGTACGCGGAGGTCGGTGGCGGTGCGCATCACGTGCTGGACCTGCTCGACCGTGCGCGGCATGACGACGACGGCGGGGGTGCCCGCTGCGCAGAAACTCGCCATGTCGTTGGCGTAGGCGGCGGTCACGTCGGGGTCGGTCAGCACGGCCTCCTCGGGGAGGCCGTCACGCAGTCGTTCGATGAGGTCAGCCATGGGCCCAGCCTCGCATCGCCGGGCCCGGGTGTGAAGATCAACAGCAGGGTCTCCTCCCCGGAACCGTGGAGCCGGGGAGGAGACCGACGAGCTCGGACCTGCGGGGTTCAGCGCTTCGGCGGCACGTAGTAGATGGCGAAGGTGCGGCCGCCCACCGGGCCCGAGGCGAAGCCCATGCACAGCTTGGGCCCGGAGGTGCGCAACACGGCCAGGCCCTCCGGCTCGCGGGGCTGGAGGGCGTTCCCGGTCTGCGACTTCTGCTCCTGGACGACCTTGCCGGTGTGCAGGTCGATGCAGTACAGGCGGGCGTTGCCGCGCTCCGGGGTGGAGCTGTCGGGGTCGTAGGAGGAGCCGATCATCTGGTACGCGTAGGCGCCGTGGAGCGTCATGCCCTGGAAGGGCAGGCCGAGGTCCATGCCCGGCTGCTCGAAGTCGGTGAGCGGCTCGAAGCGCCCGCGCGCGAAGGCGTCCAGGTCGTAGAGGGCGAACCGGCCGAGGCTGCCGGGCTTGCCGTAGCGCACCATGATGCGGCGGTGCTG
The DNA here is from genome assembly GCF_001418495.1 of Streptomyces pathocidini. Taxonomy (GTDB): domain Bacteria; phylum Actinomycetota; class Actinomycetes; order Streptomycetales; family Streptomycetaceae; genus Streptomyces; species Streptomyces pathocidini. Next base: position 3,921 of record NZ_LIQY01000460.1, read on the forward strand.
CAGGTCGATCGCGGCGGTGTTGCTGGTGGAGCCGGGCAGCGGGCGGTAGACGGTGAGGCGCGGGTCGCCGCCGCGCAGCACCAGGCCCTCGACGTACGGGAAACGACCGATCGCCCGCCCGTAGCCGGACTTGGGGTTGGCGTCGCACTCGGTCCACAGCACGGCGCCGGAGGGGCCGTCCGGGTCGACGCCCATCGCGGTGCCGTGGCCGAAGCCCTTGAGGTACATGTGGCCGATGACGGTGCCGTCGGAGGTGAGCTTGTTCAGGCACAGGTCGCCGGCCTTGGCGCGTTCGCCGTGGGTGTACGCGCGGGACTCGCCGGGGAGCTGGACGCCGCCGGCGACGACTTGGAGGGCGTAGATGTGGCGGCGGCGCTCGTCGAAGCCGAAGGACTGCATCACGGTGGTGTGGTGCAGCTTCCGGCCGTTGAGCCAGCGGGTGCCCTGCCGGCTGACGTCGAAGCGGACCTTCCCGGCGGCAGCCTTTCCGGCAGCCGGCTTCCCCGTGGCCGGTTTCCCATCGGTCGGCTTCCCCGCGCCCGGCTTCCCGGCGGCCGGTTTCCCGTCCTGGCCGGGGGCGGGGCGCCGGGCCGCGGCGGCGGCCGAGGGG
>NZ_LIQY01000461.1 GCF_001418495.1 Streptomyces pathocidini
GCGCGGGCTCTGTCTGGCCGCGGCGGCGGCCGCGCTGATCATCGGCGGGCCCGCCGTGGCCACCGTCCTGACGGCGGGCGACGACGGCGGGAAGGACACCGCGCTGCCGCACGCGCACTCCACCAGCCCGGCCGAGGACGCCTTCTTCCACCACATGACCACGAAGCGCACGGCCACCGACCCGGTCACCAAGGTCACGGCCACGGTCGGCACCGAGGGCAAGGCCTGGGGCACGCACGCCGTGCTGGAGCTGAAGAACGTCAAGGGCCCGCTCAAGTGCAGCCTGGTCGCGGTCTCCAGGACGGGCGAGCGGGAGGTCGTCACCTCCTGGTCCGTCCCCGCGTGGGGCTACGGCATCCCGGACAGCCCGGACCGCACCGCCCGCGGCCCGCTGTACGTGCACGGGGGCACGGCCATGGACCGCGAGGCGATCGACCACTTCGAGGTCCGCACCTTCGACGGCGACCGGCTGGTCTCGGTCGACGCCTGACCGGGTCCCGGCGGGGTCCTTTCGACCGGCCGCACCCGCGAATCGGTCGGCCCGCACCCGCGAATCGATCCGCCCGTACCCGTGAATCGGTCGGCTCGCACCCCCGAAAACGCAGATCACAGATGCGCGGTACGCCCTGTTCGCGTACGGTTGACGGCTGCCCAGCACGTCAGAAGGGGGCCGTGGGTGGCCGCGCAGGAAGCCGCTGTGGATTCGGTACGGGACCGGGAGATCGGTGTCGAACAGGACCATCTCGACCAGGTGTACCGGCGTCTCGAGGAGAAGATCCACGAGGCCGAGTTCCTGATGGACGACGCCGCCCGCCGCGGCCATGTCGGCACGCCCGGCGCGCTCGCCGAGCGCGACGCGCAGGTCTTCCGCGCCGGGGTCCACCTCAACCGGCTCAACAGCGAGTTCGAGGACTTCCTCTTCGGCCGGATCGACCTGCTGCTCGGCAAGGACGGCGAGCTCGGCCCGGACGGCGCGTACACCTCGGTCGAGCCCGCCGACGACGCCGTACGCGACGGGCGCGCCGAGATCGCCGAGACGCTGCACATCGGGCGGCTCGGGGTGCTGGACGCCGACTACTCGCCGCTGGTCATCGACTGGCGCGCGCCCGCCGCCGCGCCCTTCTACCGCTCCACGCCCAAGGACCCCGGCCGGGTCGTGCGCCGGCGCGTCATCCGCAGCAAGGGGCGCCGGGTGCTCGGCGTCGAGGACGACCTGATGCGCCCCGAGCTGACCGCCTCGCTCGGCGGCGCCGAACTGCCCGTCGTCGGCGACGGGGCGCTGATGGCCGCGCTCGGCCGGGCCCGCAGCCACGCGATGCGCGACATCGTCTCCTCCATCCAGGCCGAGCAGGACCTGGTGATCCGCGCCCCCGCCGCCTCGGTCACCGAGGTCGGCGGCGGCCCCGGCACCGGCAAGACGGCCGTCGCCCTGCACCGCGCCGCGTACCTCCTCTACCAGGACCGCCGCCGGTACGCCGGGGGCATCCTCGTGGTCAGCCCGACCCCGCTGCTCGTCGCGTACACCGAGGGCGTGCTGCCCTCGCTCGGCGAGGAGGGGCAGGTCGCCATCCGCGCGGTCGGCTCGCTGGTCGACGGTGCCGAGGCCGGCGCCTACGACGAGCCGGCCGTGGCCCGCGTCAAGGGCTCCTCGCGGATGGTGAAGGTGCTCCGGAAGGCGGCCCGCGGCGCGCTCGAACTGCCCGCCGCCGACGGGGCTGCGGCCCCCGACCGGCTGCGCGCCGTCGCCTTCGGCGAGCGGGTCGAGCTGGACGCGGCCGAGCTCCAGCGCATCCGCCAGGCGGTGCTGGGCGGCACCGCGCCGGTCAACCTGCTGCGCCCGCGCGCCCGCAGGCTGGTGCTGGACGCGCTGTGGGCCCGGTCCGGCGCCCGCAGGCGCTACCCGGACGACGAGCTGGCGGCCGAGGCGCGCCAGGCGTTCGACGAGGACATCGCCACCGAGCCGTACTTCACCGAGTTCCTCGATGCCTGGTGGCCCGAGCTCACCCCGCGCCGGGTGCTGGCCGCGATGGCCGACGAGCGGCGGCTCGGCCGCTGGTCGCGCCGGGTGCTCCAGCCGCGCGAGGCCCGGCTGCTGGCCCGCTCGCTGCGGCGGACGGGCGCCGAGGGCAGGGGCCCGCTGTCGGTGCACGACGTGGCGCTCCTGGACGAGCTGCACGTGCTCCTGGGCGCCCCGGCCCGCCCCCGCAAGCGCGAGGCCGACCCGCTGGACCAGCTGACCGGCCTTGAGGAACTCACCACGTACGCCGACCGGATGCCCATGCGCCGCAGCCGGGTCGAGCGGCTGGAGGAGGAGCGCATCGACTACGCGCACGTGATCGTCGACGAGGCGCAGGACCTCACGCCGATGCAGTGGCGCCTGGTCGGTCGCCGCGGACGGCACGCCACCTGGACGGTCGTTGGCGACCCCGCGCAGTCCTCCTGGTCCGACCCGGAGGAGGCGGCGGCGGCGCGCGACGAGGCGCTCGGCACCCGCCCGCGCCGCCGGTTCACGCTGACCGTCAACTACCGCAACCCGGCGGAGATCGCCGAGGTCGCCGCGAAGGTCCTCGCCCTGGCCATGCCCGGCATGGAGTCCCCGGAGGCGGTCCGCTCGACCGGCAACCATCCGCGTTTCGCGGTAGCGAACCAGAGTCACGGCGCGGTGGCGAACCAGAGTCACGGCGCTGTCTCCGGCGGCGACTTGGGGGCCGCCGTGCGCGAGGAGGCGCGGCGGCTGCTGGAGGAGGTGGACGGCACGGTCGGCGTGGTCGTCGCGATGGACCGCCGCGAGGAGGCCCGGCAGTGGACCGCCGGCCTCGGCGACCGCGTCGTGGCCCTGGGCAGCCTGGAGGCGAAGGGCCTGGAGTACGACGCGACGGTCGTGGTCTCGCCCGCCGAGATCGCCGACGAGTCCCCGGCCGGGCTGCGCGTGCTGTACGTGGCGCTGACCCGGGCCACCCAGCGGCTGACCGTCCTCTCGGGTGAACGGGACATGCCGGACGGGGACGGGGTTCCGGACCTGCTCAGGGACTGAAGCAGCAGGGCCAGGCCGCCGCCGATCGGGCCCATTTGCCGTCAACTGCCGAACCAGGAATGACTTCTCGGGGGTCTTTGTTAGCCTGGGTACGGCACCGGCTCGATCCAAGCCCCCGGGCCCAACCTTCGTCGCTACGAGCGACCACTTGCCGCGAGGCGAGCATGGCGGGTCGGTGCCACTTACACGTCAACGCGATGGGCGCTCCTCCCACCCGGGAGGGGCGCCCATCGCGTTGGGTCCACGGCGGGGATGGAACAATATTTCCGAAAGTCGACGGCGACTAACGCGTACCGGCAGGTAGGTGCGACGATCGGACGGCGCGAACCGGCCACCCACGGCCGCGCGATCGCGGCGACAACCGCGCAGCACACGCACCACGCGTACCACAGGGAAAGCAGAGGAAGTCCGCCATGGCAACGGCGCCCAGCGTCTCCTACTCGATGACGGTCCGGCTCGAGGTCCCGGCGAGCGGCACCGCCGTGAGCCAGCTCACCACCGCCGTGGAGTCCTCCGGCGGATCGGTGACCGGCCTCGACGTCACCGCCTCGGGCCACGAGAAGCTGCGCATCGACGTCACCGTCGCGGCCACTTCCACCGCCCACGCCGACGAGATCGTCGAGAAGCTCAGCTCCATCGAGGGCGTCACGCTCGGCAAGGTCTCCGACCGTACGTTCCTGATGCACCTCGGCGGCAAGATCGAGATGGCGTCCAAGCACCCCATCCGCAACCGCGACGACCTGTCCATGGTCTACACCCCCGGCGTCGCCCGCGTGTGCCTGGCGATCGCCGAGAACCCCGAGGACGCCCGCCGGCTGACCATCAAGCGCAACTCGGTCGCCGTCGTCACCGACGGCTCCGCCGTGCTGGGCCTGGGCAACATCGGCCCCAAGGCCGCGCTGCCCGTCATGGAGGGCAAGGCGGCCCTCTTCAAGCGCTTCGCCGGCATCGACGCCTGGCCGATCTGCCTGGACACCCAGGACACGGACGCGATCGTCGAGATCGTCAAGGCCATCGCTCCCGGCTTCGCGGGCATCAACCTGGAGGACATCTCCGCGCCCCGCTGCTTCGAGATCGAGGCCCGGCTGCGCGAGGCCCTGGACATCCCGGTCTTCCACGACGACCAGCACGGCACGGCCATCGTCGTGCTCGCCTCGCTCACCAACGCGCTGCGCGTGGTCGGCAAGAGCATCGGCGACGTACGGGTCGTGATGTCCGGAGCCGGCGCGGCCGGCACGGCCATCCTCAAACTGCTGATCGCGGCCGGCGTCAAGCACGCGGTGGTCGCCGACATCCACGGAGTGGTGCACGCGGGCCGCGCCGACCTGGCCGCCGTGGACGGCGGCGCCAACGGCAGCGCGCTGCACTGGATCGCCGAGAACACCAACCCCGAGGGCGTCACCGGCACCCTCAAGGAGGCCGTCGCGGGCGCCGACGTCTTCATCGGCGTCTCGGCCCCCAACGTGCTGGACGGCGAGGACGTGGCGGCCATGGCCGACGACGCGATCGTCTTCGCGCTGGCCAACCCCGACCCCGAGGTGGACCCGGCCGTGGCCCGGCAGACCGCCGCCGTGGTCGCCACCGGCCGCAGCGACTTCCCGAACCAGATCAACAACGTGCTGGTCTTCCCCGGTGTCTTCCGCGGCCTGCTCGACGCGCAGTCGCGCACGGTGAACACCGACATGATGCTGGCCGCCGCCAAGGCGCTGGCCGATGTCGTCACCGAGGACGAGCTGAACCGGAACTACATCATCCCCAGCGTCTTCAACGACAAGGTCGCCGGCGCCGTCGCCGGGGCCGTCCGGGAGGCCGCGAAGGCCGCCGGACCCGCTGTGACCGGGGCCACGGCGCGCTGAGCACGGCGCGTCGCGGGGGTCGGGGCCCGCAAGGGCCCCATAAGGTGACGGGCAGAAAAATGGCCGCTCAACCTGACCGTAACCCTGAAGCGAGCCGTGCGGTGCGCTGCCAGGAGCAGACAGAGCGTCACCAATTCGAGGTGTGACACTCTTCGTGTGACTCTCAGGGGTGCCGGATTGGCTTTCCCGCCGCAGGTGGGGGCAGGATGCGTACCCGGGCGCGAGGGTCTGTAACCAGACCCGGGTCCGGGGACTGTCCGAGGGCCCTGGCAGCATCGGCTTCGATCTCACGCCTCAATGGCAAAAGAACACGGGAGTAACTATGAACCGCAGTGAGCTGGTGGCCGCTCTTTCCGAGCGCGCCGAGGTGACCCGCAAGGACGCCGACGCCGTCCTGAACGCGCTCGCCGAGACCATCGGCGAGGTCGTCGCCAAGGGCGACGAGAAGGTCACCATCCCCGGCTTCCTGACCTTCGAGCGCACCCACCGTGCCGCTCGCACCGCGCGGAACCCGCAGACCGGCGACCCGATCCAGATCCCGGCCGGCTACAGCGTGAAGGTCTCCGCGGGCTCGAAGCTCAAGGAAGCCGCCAAGGGCAAGTAGGGCGCTCGCCTCCGGCGGACCACCGGAGGACCGCGAAGGGCGGCCACCCACGGGAGGGTGGCCGCCCTTCGACGTATGCGGTGGCCTACGGCTTGGGCAGCCCCGGCCGTGCGGTCAGGTCTTCGGGAGCTCGACCTTCCCGCCCAGGTCCGACAATTTCTGCATGAAGTTCTCGTAGCCGCGGTTGATGAGGTCGATGCCGTGGACGCGGGACGTGCCCTGGGCCGCCAGGGCGGCGATCAGGTACGAGAACCCGCCGCGGAGGTCGGGGATGACCAGGTCCGCGCCCTGGAGCTTCGTCGGTCCCGACACGACCGCGGAGTGCAGGAAGTTGCGCTGGCCGAACCGGCAGGCGGAGCCGCCCAGGCACTCGCGGTAGAGCTGGATGTGTGCGCCCATCTGGTTGAGCGCCGAGGTGAAGCCCAGCCGGGACTCGTACACCGTCTCGTGGACGATGGACAGGCCCGAGGCCTGGGTCAGGGCGACGACCAGCGGCTGCTGCCAGTCGGTCTGGAAACCGGGGTGCACGTCGGTCTCCAGGGCGATGGCGTTGAGCGGGCCGCCCGGGTGCCAGAAGCGGATGCCCTCGTCGTCGATCTCGAAGGCGCCGCCGACCTTGCGGAAGGTGTTGAGGAAGGTCATCATCTCGCGCTGGCCGGCGCCGCGTACGTAGACGTTGCCCCCGGTCGCGAGCGCCGCGCTCGCCCAGGAGGCCGCCTCCAAGCGGTCCGGCAGGGCGCGGTGGTTGTAGCCGCCGAGCTTGTCGACACCGGTGATGCGGATGGTGCGGTCGGTGTCCATGGAGATGATCGCGCCCATCTTCTGCAGCACGCAGATGAGGTCCTCGATCTCCGGCTCGACGGCCGCGTTGGACAGCTCGGTGACGCCCTCGGCGAGCACCGCGGTGAGCAGCACCTGCTCGGTGGAGCCGACCGAGGGGTACGGGAGGCGGATCTTGCAGCCGCGCAGGCGCTGCGGGGCCTCCAGGTACTGGCCGTCGGCGCGCTTCTCGATGGTGGCGCCGAACTTGCGCAGCACGTCGAAGTGGAAGTCGACGGGGCGGCCGCCGATGTCGCAGCCGCCCAGGCCCGGGATGAAGGCGTGGCCGAGGCGGTGCAGCAGCGGGCCGCAGAAGAGGATCGGGATGCGGGAGGAGCCCGCGTGGGCGTCGATGTCGGCGACGTTGGCGCTCTCGACCCGGGACGGGTCGAGGATCAGCTCGCCGGACTCCTCGCCGGGGCGGACCGTGACGCCGTGGAGCTGCAGCAGACCGCGGACGACACGGACGTCGCGGATGTCGGGGACGTTGCGCAGCCGGCTGGGTCCGCTGCCCAGCAGGGCGGCGACCATGGCCTTGGGCACGAGGTTCTTCGCGCCGCGTACACGGATCTCACCCTCCAGCGGTGTGCCGCCGTGGACAAGCAGGACGTCGTCGGTCATGGGTCTCGCGTTCCTGGAGTTGGGCAGGGACCAGTGAAATGGTAAGGGTCGTTCGACCCCTCTTTGTATGGGCAGGACGTGTATCCGGACGTCATCGGTTCGTCACAACACACTGTGTCCACCGGCCACTTCGCATGGTGACCGGAAATCGGCGGCGTACGGGGGCGCGTTCTCGCCGCTTCTGTACGCCCCATGCGCTCCCGCCAGGGCTTCGACCGCGTAGGGGGATTGCCGCCCCGCGAAGGGCGAAGGTGCGGGATCATGTCGTCATGACCGAGGTGTCCTCCCTCACAGGGCGGCTGCTGGTCGCCACCCCGGCGCTGGCGGATCCGAACTTCGACCGGGCCGTGGTGCTGCTGCTCGACCACGACGCGGACGGGTCGCTGGGTGTCGTCCTGAACCGGCCGACCCCGGTCGGCGTCGGGGACATCCTCGAATCCTGGGCCGGGCTGGCAGGGGAGCCGGGGGTGGTCTTCCAGGGCGGGCCGGTGTCGCTGGACTCGGCCCTCGGGGTCGCGGTGGTGCCGGGCGCTGCCGCGGGGGAGAGCGAGGTGGACACCGTCGTGGGCGAGGGCCCGCTCGGCTGGCGCCGGGTGCACGGCGCGATCGGCCTCGTCGACCTGGAGGCGCCGCCGGAACTGCTCGGGGGAGCGGTCGGCTCGCTGCGCATCTTCGCCGGGTACGCGGGCTGGGGCCCGGGCCAGCTGGAGGACGAGCTGGTCGAGGGCGCGTGGTACGTGGTCGAGTCCGAGCCGGGTGACGTCTCCTCGCCGGACCCGGAGCAGTTGTGGCGCGCGGTGCTGCGCCGCCAGCGGAACGAGCTGGCGATGGTCGCCACGTACCCGGACGACCCGAGCCTGAACTGACGCCGTTGCCTTGACACCGTTGCGTTGGGGCGGGCGCTGGGTTGCGGCCGGCTCGGTACCGCCGGGCTCCGCCGTCGTGGTTTCTCCCCGCCGCGGCGGGGATTCTCGGGGGACTCCGTCCCCAGCCCCCAGCCGGGGCCAACGCCCGGGGACTGCGCAGAGGCCCTGGGCCCGCATGGGTCCGGGGGCAAGCACGGGCCTGGGGCCAGCGGTGCTTGGGGCCGGCGCGGTCCGGAGGCTAGCGGGGTCCCGGGGGAGGAGTCCCCAGGAGGCTTCCCGCCGCGACGGCGGAGTCCGGATGGAGGCACTCCCCCCGGGGCTACAGCCAGGGGCATCCCACCAAGCGGTAGCTGGGGGATCCGCACGGCCGGGGGCCTGGGGGCGGAGTGCCCAGGAGTTTTTCCGGCGCGGCGGTGGGCGACCACGGCGCTGGAGCCAGGTGGTGCCGAACGGTCGGAGGCCCCGGGGAAACTCCCGCCGCGGCGGCGCGGTGCCATGACGGTGGAGTCCGGCGGTGCCGATGCCGACCGTGCCCAGGTCAGTTCCCGTTCCCACGGAAGGCGACCCGGTATGCGCTGGGGGAGACGCCCAGGGTCGACTGGAACGCCAGGCGGAGGGAGGCGGCCGTGCCGAAGCCCGACTCGGCCGCCACGCGGTCCACCGTGTGGTCCGACTCCTCCAGGAGCTGGCGGGCGCGGGCCAGCCGCTGCTGGGTGAGCCACTGGACCGGCGTCATGCCGGCCTCCTCGCGGAACCGCCGGCTGAACGTCCGCACGCTCATCGACTCCCGCGCGGCCAACTCCCTTAGTGTGAGCGGCCGGTCGAGGTGCTCCAGCGCCCAGGCGCGGGCCGCGCCCGTCGAGGCGCGGCGGCCCGGTCCGGCGACCGGGCGGGGGATGAACTGGGCCTGCCCGCCCTCGCGGTGGGGCGGGATCACCGTCCGCCGCGCGACCTCGTTGGCGACGGCCGCCCCGTGGTCGCGGCGGATCATGTGCAGGCACAGGTCGATCCCGGCGGCCTCCCCGGCCGAGGTGAGCACATCGCCCTCGTCGGCGTAGAGCACGTTCGGGTCGAGCCGCACGGTGGGGAACAGGCGGCGGAAGCGGTCGGCCGACCGCCAGTGGGTCGTCGCCCGCCGCCCGTCCAGCAGCCCGGCGGCGGCCAGTACGAACGCGCCCGTGCAGATGGAGGCGATCCGCGTCCCCGGCCGGATGCGCCCCATCGCCTCGGCCAGCGCGGCCGGCAGCCGCCCGGCGCTCTCGCTCTCGTCGGCCTCGTGCGAGGCCGGGACGAGCACCGTGCGGGCCCGCTCCAGCGCCTCGGGACCGCGCGCCACCCGGATCGGGAAGTCGGCGTCCGTCCGCACCCAGCCGGGGGCGAGACCGCAGGTCACCACCTCGTACAGCGGCTCCCCTTGGGCCGACCTGGCCTGGCCGAACAGCTGGTGGACGATGCCGAGTTCCAGCGGCAGCAGCCCGTGGCGTACGAGGACGGCGACCCGGTGGCGGCCGGGAGGCGGGGGAGTGGTGCCGGGGTCCAGGGCCATGGCGCGATTTTGCACATGGTGGCTATCCGGCCACTCGCCGGGCCCTGCCCACTGCCGGAGGCCCGACCGTATGAGGCCTCGACCGTTTGAGGCCTGACCGTTTGGGGCTCGGCCGTTTGAAGAACTGGGGATCCAGAGCAGGACACTGCCCCGGCGGGTGGCCGGCGCCGCCGGACTCGCGGCCGTCACGGCCGGAGCGTTCGCGGCCTGTCGGGGCGCTGTGCGCGGTGGGGGCGCCGCTCGCCCGCACGGCCCGCGTGGGATCGGGTGGCGTCGGTGGGTGGCCCGTCCGGGACCGTGCGCGGGGCGCCGACGGGCCGGTCCTGAGACCGCTCCCTGCTCGCCGCGCGCGTGAGTACCCTTGGACGGCATGAGCACTCTTGAGCCCGAGCGTGGGACAGGCACCGGAACCCTGGTAGAGCCGACGCCGCAGGTGTCGCACGGCGACGGCGACCACGAGCGCTTCGCCCACTACGTCCAGAAGGACAAGATCATGGCGAGCGCGCTCGAGGGGACGCCCGTCGTCGCGCTGTGCGGCAAGGTCTGGGTCCCGGGCCGCGACCCGAAGAAGTACCCGGTCTGCCCGATGTGTAAGGAGATCTACGAGTCCATGGGCGTCGGCGGCGACAAGGACAAGAGCGGCAAGGGCGGCGACAAGAAGTAGCGCCCACCCCCGCCGGGCCCGGCCTCCCAACGCGCCCGGTCCGCCCCCTCGTTACGAGGGAGACGGGCCGGGCGCGTGGCGTGCCCGGCCATTCGATGATCCACGGGACCGGGCCGTGACGGCGGCCGGCCGCCCGTGATGAGGTAAATCCCAGTTCGCCTGCGACGACTCCGCACCGAAGGACACTCATGACTGACCGCCCCACGGCCGGCACCCCCGTCCC